>NZ_VOYQ01000001.1:0-242096 GCF_013420195.1 Acinetobacter sp. YH01024 | reverse complement strand
TGAGTTTATGTACGAGTCGTGGTGCCGTACATGATTTCGAACTCTTCAAACGTAACTTGAATCAGATTCCTGCAGGTGCATTTATCCTTGCGGATAAGGGTTATCAGGGAATTTATACAGTGTATCCGAATAGCTTGTTGCCATTAAAAGCAAAGAAGCACTGTAAACTGGATTCCGAACTAAAAATCTATAATCAGGAAATCAATAAAAGAAGAATTGGAATTGAGCATGTATTTGGCAGTTTGAAAACCTTCAAAATTCTTGCTGAGCGATATCGCAATCGAGGCAAAAGACTAGCATTGAGATTCAATCTAATTGCTGGAATTTATAACTTGGAGCTGAGTGAAAAATGACTTATGAAAGAAATCTATTCTAAATTCATATTCCCGCAATTTATTTTAAGCTTTAATGCCAATGAAAATTATTATATAAAAATAACTATTTTAATAATGATGAAGAGTTATTTTCATTAAAATCTAGCAAAGCAGAAGTTAATTTTTTAAAACAATTATCAAAATTTTCAAAAAGTTTTAACATCTTGTTTGAAATTTCATCAATGTCTTGAACGTCATCAATTTTAATAGTGTTACCTTTTAAAAACTTGGAGTATTTTTTACCAACATCAGTAGCATTTTTTTGAAATGAAATTTGATGAAGTTTTTCATTTTCTGCAACATGTTTTATTAAATTAATTAGATTTAATCTATCTTTGTAATTACTTAAAGGGCCTACTTCCGCAAATAAACGAAGTTTTCCTGACGTGTTTTCATCATGATTGATTTCAATCCAACATGTAACTGGATAAGTTAACCACCATTTTTCACAACCTCGCCAATTATACTTTTCCGCACCTAAAGCATTAAACCATTCTGTGGGTAAAAAACAAAAAAGACTGCTATTGCTCCAAAATTTTGAAATTTTTATTTTATTCTTAATTGTAAGATGATTTTTATCTTCCCAATTTTCACCCATTAATTCATCTAATGCTAGATTGAATTCATTAGATGTTCCATGTTGCCAAATAAAATCAAAAATTTTATGATGTTGTCTATAAATCGATTTAGCTAGTTTTTCCATTTCTTTAGCTTTTTCGCTCATACCCGCTGCTTCTTTTATAGTTTCAATATAGTGTTCAATAAAAATTTTAACTTGATATGATATTGATGAATTCTCAATATCTATAATTCTTGGTAAAATTTCGCATATACTATCGTAACCAATAGTGGCATAAGAAAGATCTTCAGGTTGTTCATCATATAATGTTAAAAATATACCTTTAATTTTGATATTGGGGAAGTCATCTCTATAAATATATTCAATTTTATCTATATATTTTTTTAATTGTCCATTATGTTGTTTTGATTTGAATTTATTTTCAAGGACTATAGCAAAATTATTTTTTGTAGAAAGTATTAAAATATCAATATTATTCCATTCTCGCTTTATTTCAATATCGCGTAACTCAGCTTGGATAATATCTATTGAGGATAATCCACCTTTGACATATTCCCCTTGTAATGCTTTTGCAAGGAAAGATTTTAAAAAACGGTCTCCTAGACCATGTGTTTCTGAAGGATCTAATAACCATGCTAAGATATTAGAATGTCTAATTTCTTGGTTAGACATTCTCATAACTTCAATGGGGTTGAAACGGTTTAAGTAGGCTTGAATTTGGTCTAGCGAGCTATTGTTTACTAATAGTTTTTCAAAATCATCGTAATTGATGTTTAAAGTTGTATGTGACATAAATCCTGCTTAAATTTTTTTTTACCTAAATTTGTGAAATTAAAAATTAAAATAGGTAATTCCCCGACACCTTCACATAATTCTGCGCTGAATAAGGCAAGAACGCTTTTTCTTTATCTGTTAAAGGTCGAACTTTCTTAACAGGACTACCGACATATAAATAACCACTTTCAAGAACTTTATTGGGTGGAACAAGCGAACCCGCGCCTATCATCACATCATCTTCAACAATTACATCATCTAAAATAATCGTACCTATACCGACTAAAACACGATTACCAATGGTACAACCATGTAATTTCACATGATGACCAATCGTCACATCTTCACCAATAATCAGTGGAGAACCTTCAGGTTTATCGGCTTTTTTATGACTCACATGCAACATTGAGTGATCTTGCACATTAGAGTTTTTACCAATACGAATATGGTTTACATCACCACGAATCACCGCAAATGGCCATACCGAAACATTTTCAGCCAATACAACATCGCCAATCACCATGGACATTTCATCAATATAACAAGTGTCATGAATACGTGGGGATGTGTCTAAATAAGGGCGGATGTTTTGGCTCATAGGTAAGTCATCTACAGGTTTTTAGGCAGTATAAAATAAAAAAGCACCTAGACCGAAATCTAGATGCCTTCACTTTAGTCTTAATATCAAGTTTTCATCAAATTTAGAATAAGTTGCTAAAGAATTGTTTGATGTGATCAATCATTTTTGCAAAGAAACCAGCTTCTTCGACATTTTGTAGAGCGACAAGTGGTTTTTCAGCAATGACTTTGCCATTAAGCGTTGCAACGTATTTACCAACCACTTGACCTTGTTTTAAAGGAGCAGTCAATTTAGGTTGAACAACCAATTGAGTTTTAATGGCGTTCGCTTCGCCTTTAGGCATTGTCACGTTAAAGTTTTCAGCTAGGCCAACTTGAACTTCATTGTCTTTACCGTACCAAACTTTTGCTTTTGCAAGTACTTGTTTAGCAGGTTGAACTTTAACAGTTTCAAAGTTTGCATAACCCCAAGCTAAAATTTCACGTGTTTGTGATGCACGCTCGTTCATGCTTGGCGCACCAAAGATCACTGAAATTAAACGTAAAGGACCACGTTTAGCTGAAGTCGTTAAGCAGTAGCCAGCTTCTTCAGTATGACCAGTTTTTAAACCATCTACACTTGGGTCAGTATAAAGCAGGGCATTACGGTTGCCTTGCTTAATGCCATTGAACGTAAATTCTTTTTCAGAGTAGATCGGATAGTATTTTGAACTGTCATGAATGATATGTTGCGCAAGAGTCGCCATATCTTTGGCAGTCGAGAAATGTCCTTCAGCTGGCATACCTGTCGCATTGATGAATTGAGTATTCACCATGCCAATACGTTTCGCTTCTTGGTTCATCATGTGGGCAAAGGTGCCTTCATTGCCAGCAATATGTTCTGCCATAGCTTTAGAAGCATCGTTACCCGACTGAATGATAATGCCACGTAACATTTCTAATGCAGTTGCAGTACCGTTGAGCGGAACGTACATACATGACTCAGTGCTGCTGCCGCGACACCAAGCCGACTCATTCATACGTACTTTTTCATTTTCAGTTAGTTCACCGCTTAATAACTTTTGCTCAATGATGTAACTGGTCATCATTTTTGTCATTGAAGCAGGAGCTAATTTTTCGTTTTCATTTTTAGAAGCAAGGATTTGCCCTGTCTCATAGTCCATCAGCACATAAGATTTATTATTTAATTCAGGTGGTGCAGAAAGGACAGTTGCCGCGAATGAAAAACTAGGTGCAAGTAGTAATGCGGCAAGGGCGGTTTTTCGGGTCATTCTGGGTGGTTCCAATAACTTAGGTATAAGCACAAAGAGCCTAGCATTTTAGGACAAAGCTAGGCGGACTGCTATGGGGTGCAAGCGCTTATTTTAAAAGTATTGTAACCAATTGGTATTATTTGCTGTAAGCAGTCAATTCTTTGCAAATCATACCATTTTTTTTGTCACCAGCTTTCTTCGCATCAGACTGCGCTTCTTTTAAAGCGTCTTTAAAACTTTTTTGTTTGCTGAGCTGTTGTAAGGCATTTACAGGGTTCTTTTCATTCGGCATATATTCTTTGGCTAATTTTGCATAACCCGCTTCAAACTTCGGCTGATCTTTGTCATTCACCAGTTTTGGACAAACTTCAGAAAGTACATAAATAGCTGCAAGTTCTTGACTGGTCACTTGAGGTGTAGGAGTCACTTCAATTTTTTCATCTGCGGCATGTGCAGACATGGTGGTGAACGCAAAAGCAGAAAGGCTAAGGGCACAAAGAGATTTTACAAAAAAGTTTTTCATTTAAATAACCTGTTAAATAACCTAAAAGATATCAAATAGCTAAAATTTATTAGCCAAGCTTAATCATATTTTGGGTAGAGATCAGTAGAAAATTGTATTGAAGCTGTTTAGAAATCAATACATTGTGAAAGAAAAAAGGATGAGGCTATAAGCGTCATCCTTTTTTGGCAGGTTTGATGCAATTAGGACTAACCTATTGAGAGGGCGTCCAAATCTGAATGATCAATTAACCTTCATAATTTAAAACGTCATCACAAACTGATTTTTGTTCAGCTTTATCAGTTTCTTTAGCAGCTTGACGTGCTTCTTCAAGAACTGATTTATATTCGCTGTCAGACTGTAGTTTTTCTAAAGTCATTGATTTATCAGAATAATCAGCAAGATATGTTTTAGTGAGTGCTTGAATGTTGGCATCAAATTTTGCATTTTGACCAATAATCGCAGGGCATACTTCTAACATGACTTGTGCAGATGCAATATCTTCTTTTACGATGGTATTGGCTTCTTCTTGAGTGAAGTCATTGTCTGCGACCACAGTTTGAGTCATGCAAGCTGCTAGAGCAAAGCCCAATAAACCACGAAGTGCTACGGTTTTATTCATTTTGTACACACACATTAATGCTGGATGTTGAAATGTAAATATATATAATTATTCATATATTTCAATAAAATGTTCTTGCGAGTCATTTTTAATTTTTTAGTAATGGAAATTTAGTTGTGAATATATTAATTGCCAATGATGATGGCGTTTTTGCTCCCGGTATCCAAGCTTTAGCACATGCATTGCGTCCTCTCGGTCGTGTGGTGATTGTTGCACCTGAAAGTGAACGCAGTGGTTTTTCAAGTGCACTGACTTTAGATCGACCATTACGACCTGTCGAAATTGCACCAAATATGTGGGCGGTAAATGGCACACCTGCGGACTGTGTGTATTTATCAATGAATGGTCTGTTCGATTTTGAATTTGATTTGGTGGTGAGTGGGATCAATAGCGGCGCAAATCTGGGTGATGATGTGCTGTATTCAGGGACGGTCGGTGCCGCATTTGAAGGTCGTCTAATGAAACAACCTGCGCTAGCCGTGTCTTTGGCTGGGCCGAATGTGCGTAGTTATAACAACCCTGAAGATTATGCCGTAGCTGCACAATGGGTGCATGACTTTATTGCCAATGGCTTACCTGCGCTACCTGCACGACATATTTTTAATATCAATATTCCAGATGTCGCTGAACTTCAAGGCACTAAAGTGACCTATCAAGGGCGACGTTTACAGTCCAAACCGATTACCAGTCATGTAGACCCGCGTGGTCGTCAAGTCTATTGGATTGGATTGGCAGGCGAGGCAGTGGCAGAGCCTAAGAAAGGCTTAACGCATATCGAATCAGACTTCTTTGCAGTTGCAAATGGTTATGTCAGTGTAACGCCTATACAAATGGATGCTACAAACTATGAGATTTTGAATAACTTGCACTCAGAGTTATCTAAATCTTAAGTATTAATGTTATAACTTTGTGAAAATGGTTATGCCGCAACTTTTTTAGAGTGGATTTTTGCTAATCTTAGCCCATTCATAATGACTATACTTGAATTATTAGTGAGGAAGATGATGTCCCTGGTGTCACAATATCGCGTTATTGCCGCTCCTGCAGCATTATTTAAGACCCTTGTTTTATCTGCTGCGGTTGTTACGACTTTGGTCATGACTGGCTGTGCGTCAAAACCACAAATTAATAATGCGACCCGTTATGCGACTGCTCCGGATTATTATACAGTTCGTTCGGGAGATACTTTAAGTGGCATTGCCGCTCGCTATGGTTTGAGCTATGTCAGCATTGCAGAAATGAACGATATTGCGCAGCCTTATCGCATCTATGTTGGACAATCCATTCGCCTTAAAAATGGCGGCTCACGTCGTACAACGTCTACGCAAGCCATGACTCAAGCGGCACCAATTCAACGCCAAACGATTGCAATGCCAACGCAAACAGCACCCGTGACACAAGCTTCAACCACACCGTCGACAGTGACGCGAACTACTGTACCAACTCCTGTGGTCAGTTCATCTAGTTTACGATGGGTGAGTCCAGTATCACGTCCTACGGTATTACAAGGTTATAACTTAGCATCGAATGTGAAAGGAACACGTTACGCAGGCAATACGGGTGACGCTATTTTTGCAGCAGCTGATGGTCAAGTGGTCTATGCAGCCGATGGTCTTAAAGAGTACGGCAATTTAATTTTGGTGAAGCACATTAATGGCTATATCACCGCATATGCACATAACAGTAAAATGAATGTCAAAAGTGGTGATACTGTGAAAGCAGGGCAGCAAATTGGTGAGATGGGTTCATCGGGTACAAACCGTACGATGCTTGAGTTTCAGGTGCGTTTAGATGGTAAACCAATCAATCCAACTGCAGTTTTACCAAATAATTAAATATATAATGCAAAAGCAAAATATCCCCGTATAATACAATGAGTTGCTTTTATCGAAAGATGAAGCTTCTCATAAGTTTATGAGGGAAATTTATGTTAGATCAACTTCGAGCAATGGGTGTCTTTGCTTGCGTTGTGGAAAAAAATTCGTTTAGCGGTGCTGCTCGTGAGTTAGGTATTACCACGAGTGCCGTGAGTCAGCAAATCCGCTCACTAGAGCAGGATATGGAAGTCATTCTTTTACATCGTTCTACACGTAAGTTAAGTTTGACAGAAGCTGGACAAGCTTTTTTTCATAGTTGCCAAGAGATGCTATCTGCCGCAGAGCGCGGCAAAATTCGTATCAATGAACTTCGTGACGACTTAGTCGGTGAATTACGTATTGCATCAACACCAGAACTTTGTGCGAATCATGTGATTCCTGCATTGTCACATTGGATGTCGGCACATCGTGGTTTATCCGTTCATCTAGAAGCAGATAATCAATATATCGACTTAATTGATGGACGCATTGATATTGCGCTACGAATGAGTTCAAAAATTGATGATCAACAGTTTCATGTGGTGCCATTGGCACATGTTGAACAAGTTCTCGTTGCTGCACCAAGCTATATCAACCAAACCAGTTTAATTACACGACCAGAAGATTTACAAAATCATGATATGGTTCAAATAAATTTGGTTAAAAACTTTCAGCATTTTGCATTTGAAAATGCAGTGACGAAAGAGCAGGTTGCATTGGATGTGCATTCCCGATTTACAACAAATAATGTATTTGCTGCAAAAGCAATGTGCCAACAAGGACATGGCATTGCAAGAATATTATATCTAGATACGCAAAAAGACTTATTAAACGGTTCTCTTGTTGAAGTTTTACCAGAATGGCGCTTACCATCATTCACTCTATATGCTGTGATGTCTAAACGTGATCAACAGCCTACCAAGATTCATCGTTGCCTAGATGCATTAAAATTGTATTTCAGTCAATTACCAGGCGGACGTGTATACCAAGAAGCCTCATAAAAACAATAAAGCTTGAAAAAGTTATAAAAAAAAGCCGCAATTAGCGGCTTTTTTTCTTTCGGCATAAATTAGGCTAGAAAGTTTTTCACCATTTTAACAATGCGTTCAATTAAGATATCCGCTTGTTCTTTATTGATGTTTAGCGTAGGTAATAAACGAATCACAGAGCCTGCTGTTACGTTAATAATCAAGTGATGCTCATCACGTGCAATATTCACAAGTTCGCCACATGCTTTTGGTAATTCAATGCCGACCATTAAACCAAAACCACGAACAGTTACGTTTTGATCGGCAAGTTGCTCTGTGAATTGCTCAACAAGGTACGCACCCATATTTGCAGCATTTTCAACAAGGTTTTCTTTTTGAATGGTATCAATCACGGTATAAACCACACGTGAACCTAATGCTGTACCGCTATAAGTTGAACCGTGGTTACCCGCTGTTAAAACGCCAACACCACGACCTTGAGTCATGACTGCGCCGATAGGGAAGCCATTACCTAGACCTTTTGCTGTAGTTAGCACGTCAGGAATAATATTGGTGTGTTGATATGCAAAGTATTTACCAGTACGGCCGTTACCTGTTTGCACTTCATCAAGCATCATTAACCAGTTGTGTTGGTTACAGATACGACGAATATCTTCTAAATAGCTAAAACCTTGAGGAGCAGTGTTGACGCCACCTTCGCCTTGGATCGGCTCAACCAAAATCGCTACGATGTCTGGGTGGTGAATTGCAGCTTCTTCAATTGCTTCGATATCACCGAAAGGCACACGAATGAAACCTTCAACCAGTGGGCCAAAACCTTCCTGAACTTTTTTGTTACCTGTTGCAGATAATGTCGCCATGGTACGACCATGGAATGAATGATCAGCAACAATAATTTTAGGGCTTGCAACACCTTGCATATGACCAAATTTACGTGCAATTTTGATTGCACCTTCATTTGATTCTGCACCACTATTTGAGAAGAAAACTTCTTCCATACCCGCAACTTCAGCTAATTTTTGCGCAGCAGCCGTTTGCCAAGGCACTTCAAATAAGTTACTGGTATGAATGAGGGTCGCTGCCTGTTCAGCAATTGCAGCTGTAATTGCAGGATGTGAGTGACCTAAACCACAAACAGCGATCCCTGTCAGTGCATCTAAGTATTCTGTGCCATCTGCGGTATACAGGTGAGCACCTTGACCTCGGACAAAGCTGATCGGTTGGCGGCCAAATACTGGCATCAAGTGCGATGGTTGATCAGTTTGTACTGGGGCAAGGGTAATGTTATTCATGACTAACTCTAATTTGTCAGGTGATTGAAATAATATAGAGGAGACGCCATATATATATGAGCATCAAGAGGTCTATATAAGCAAAATATGGCTCAATTGAAAAGCTGAAATGTAAATAAAACGTGAAATATTGCTTTAGTCATATTGTTTTACTCAGTTTTGGGTATAATGCGAAGCAGATTTATTGAGGATATATCAATGACTGAACAAGCACGCGATACAGAAGCGTTAATTCGTGACCAAATTGCTAAACACGCAGTTCTACTTTATATGAAAGGCACTCCACAGTTTCCACAGTGTGGTTTCTCTGCGCGTGCAGTAGAAGCGCTCAGTCAAATTGGTCGTCCGTTTGCTTATGTAAATATTCTTGAAAATCAAGATATTCGCGCAACTCTTCCACAAATTGCAAACTGGCCGACTTTCCCACAATTATGGATCAATGGTGAGTTGATCGGTGGTAGCGACATTATGCTTGATATGTTCCAAAAAGGTGAATTACAACCTTTAGTTGAACAATATAGCCCAGCTCCTGAAGCTTAATTGGATGTGTATTTGATGATTTTAATCATTGGATACAGATAAAAATAGCGCCTTTAAGGCGCTTTTTTTATGACTTAATTATCTAAAAAGTCTGGGGTTATGCGTTTTTCCACCATTTCAAAGGCATTTAAAGCACAATGAGTGGTGGAAAAATCAACAAATGAATAAACTCATCGAAGATTTATGACGGATTGTCTTCAGTCGGACTTTCCTCAATGACTTGCTCATTTTCAGCAGTACTGTCTTGAGCTTCAGACTTCTTTGCCTTTTTATCTTTGTCCTTTTTAGACTTCTTCTTTTTTTTCTTTTTCTTTGGCTCTTCTTCCTCAAACTCAGCACCGTCTTCAATCGCTTGCCAGTATTCAAGTTGCTCCATGACAGCAGCGTAGATTGAGCCTTTGCTATAACGACCTTTTTTATCAAGAGTGCCTACTGGACGCGCCATCAAAATTTCTAGAGCTTGGTCAATGGTATCTATGGCGTGAATATGGAATTGACCTTGTTGCACAGCTTCAATCACATCTTTGCGTAACATCAAGTGCTGCATATTTTGGCGTGGAATAATCACACCTTGCTTGCCTGTTAACCCTTGTAATTTACATGCATCATAGAAGCCTTCAATCTTGGCATTTACACCCCCAATCGGTTGAACTTGACCCAATTGGTTCATTGAGCCAGTGATTGCCCATGATTGATCGATCGGTAATTGGCTAATAGCGGAAATAAGAGCTGAAAGCTCTGCAACAGTTGCGCTGTCGCCATCTACTTGGCCATAGCTTTGCTCAAAGGCAAGGGCAGCAGAAAAATGTAAAATTTGTTCACGACCAAAGTGTGCCTTTAAGAAACTCGACATCAGCAGGACGCCTTTGGCATGTAAAGAACCACCAAGTTCTACACTACGCTCGATATCTAAAATATCGCCGCCGCCTTGATAAACCGAAGCCGTTAAGCGTGACGGTAAACCAAATTCAACATCTGCATATTGAATCACAGAGAGGGCGTTGATCTGCCCGAATCGATGACCTTTGGTTTCGATTAACTGTGTACCGCGACTGAGATCTTGCCAATACAATTCACGTAAGTAGCCTAGACGGTATTTACGATGATCAAGAGCGGTGTTGATATGTGTTTCTGTCACCATTTTATCGCCAGCGAGGGCTGCATGATGATGTGCTTCACGAATCAAATCACCTAAGGTGAGGGCATGTAATGACAAAGAGCTTTGATCTTCAGCTTGACGACTTGAATCAGTTAACAGTGCTGCGAGAGCCGTACGGTCAAACGGCAGAAGTTTATCTGTTTGCACATAGTCAGCAATCAGCTGCATATATGCCTGCTCATTAATGTCATTACGTTGTAATGTATCGGTAAAATCGGCACGAATTTTAAAGACACTGCCAAGTTCAGGTTCGAGTTCTAAAATATCGTAATAAATATCAGGTTCAGCAAGCAGGATCACTTTGATATTTAAATCAATGGCTTCTGGCTCAATCGAAATACTGCCTGTTAGCGTGAGCATGTGTTCAAGTGAAGACAGCTTTAAATGTCCTGATTTTAATGCACGTTTTAGACCTTGCCATGCATAAGGCTGTTCTAAAAGTTGTTCAGCTTCCAAGATGAGGAATCCACCATTGGCCTTATGTAATGCACCGGGACGGATTAACGTAAAGTCTGTGGTGATGGTGCCATTTTGGGTCAGTTGTTCGACATGACCTAGCAAATTGTAATGGGTTGGGAAATCTTCAAAAATAACTGGCGCACCAGCATTTGGTTTGTGTGAGGCGATAATGTTAGCTTGGTAGCGAGATGGCACGCGGTTAAATAGGCCAGGTGTAAAGTCATCTTCTTCTTGCTCAAGCACAAACTCAACATTTTGAATGATGTCATCTGCATATTGCTTCAGATAATCTTCCAAGCCTTCAACCATGCTGAATTTATTTTGAATTACATCAATACGCGGCATGACGACTTGTTTAGCAATTTCACGGTTTAAAACCTGAACTTTATCGCGTGCGTCATCTTCAAGATCACCAAGATGTAGACCAAGACGTTCAAGTTTTTTATCCATATAACGGACGTTTGACGCAATTTCAGCACGTTGTTTGCTGCTTAAAGCATTGATGTCTTCTTTCGACATTTCTTGGTATTTGTTATCTACTAAGTGCATCGGAACGAAACAATGATCATCATCCTGAGAAATCAGTTTAAGATCGAGCTCTTCACCTTCTCGGGTTAATTCAACTAAAGCAAGATGTTGTTCATCACCAGCATGTTGGCGAATCATTTCAATACGATTGTGATAGGTTTCTGCGGTGAAGCGACGTTCAAGCTGTTTTAATATGGTTTGCCAACTTTGATGTAATAACGCTTGGAACTTTGTCGCTTGACCAGAGGGAAGTTTCAGCGCAATCGGTTCGCGCGGAAATTTAAAATTATTGACATAGACCCAGTCTGAAGGCGTTGGCATATTTTTAGCGTGTTGTTGTAATAAGCGCTTAATCATGGTGCGCTTACCTAAGCCTGCGGTACCTACAGCAAAAATGTTATAGCCTGAATAGGGTAATGCAATGCCAGCCTCGACCGAAGCTCGGGCACGATCTTGTCCTAAAAAGTCATTAAGTGGTTTGATCCGCTTGGTAGACGTCGGTATTTTTTTGAGTTCAGGTGTATGCGTCAGCTGAAGCGGCTGCAACTGGGTTTTAGTTAAAGTATTCTGTATTTCGGGTTGATCAAAAGCGCTCTTTAGTGTCGTTACTGTTTCTGCTAAGTTTTTTGTGTTGGTTTCATTAATGGTGGTTGATAAAGAAGAGTGAATTTGTTCAAGTCGCTGGGTCACTGTTGAATCCAAAAAACTAAAGAATAGAGATATGTAATTAAGGTATACAGGTTTAATGCCAAAGATCAAGCAACAGCATGCGAAATATCGATAAAATAAAACAATGATTTCATAAATGTTGTTGAAACCGTTGTCATTAAGCGCTTGAATAGCAACATTCGATTTTGACAAAAATAACTGAGTCATGACAACACAAGCTTCAGGATGGAAATCTGCTTTTACTGCATTTTTAGACCGACGTGCGCTGATTATGCTTTTTCTTGGCTTTTCGGCCGGTATTCCAATTTTACTGATCTTTTCCAGTTTATCGCTTTGGTTAGGTGAAGCAGGAATTGATAAAAGTGCAGTAACTTTTTTTAGTTGGGCTGCACTTGGCTATTCGTTTAAGTTTGTTTGGGCACCCTTAATTGATGAGTTGCCTGTACCATTTTTAACCAAACAACTCGGACGTCGCCGTGCATGGTTGTTGATCGCTCAGGTTCTCATTATCTGTGCAATTTGTATCATGGCATTTTCAGACCCAGCTTTAGGGCAAAGCTATATTTACCAAATGGCTGCTGGAGCCGTATTACTTGGTTTTTCTGCCGCAACGCAAGACATTGTGATTGATGCTTATCGTATTGAGTTGGCAGAAACTGAAATGCAGACCGTTTTAGCTTCGACCTATAATGCAGGTTATCGTATCGGCATGATCGTGGCAGGTGCAGGGGCGTTATTTTTGGCTGCATATTTAGGCACGGCCAAAGGTAACTATATTTATGAAGCTTGGAAATATACTTACCTTGCAATGGCTGCTGTGATGGTTATCGGTATTATCACAACTTTATCGATACGTGAGCCGCAAGTTGACCGTGTACAAAAGCATTATAAACGGACCGACTATTATCGTTTAGTCGCTGTATTCTTTGCTGCGGTGGTTGCCTTTGTCTTGAGTTATATCTATTCAGGTGTAGCGGTTGAAAGCTTGAAAGAGCAGTGGCAAATTTCAGACTCATTCGCCTTGTTCTGTTTAGAGGCTGTACGCTTTATTGGTTCAGCTGTGGTTGCTTTTGGTGTCGGTTCTGTTTTAGTGAAATCGGGTGCTGTAAATAAGCAGATGGCATTTGAAACTTGGGTTAATCCAGTTGCAGATTTCTTTAAGCGTTATGGTCTAAAACTGGCTTTAGTGTTGTTGTTACTTATTGGTTTTTACCGTATTTCCGATATTATCGCCGGCGTCATTTCTAATGTGTTTTATCAAGATTTAAACTTCACCAAAGAGCAGATTGCCGAAGCTGTAAAAGTCTATGGTGTGATATTTAGCTTGGTTGGTGGCTTCCTTGGCGGTTTGCTAGCGCAGCGCATGAACATTATGAAATTGATGTTTGTTGGTGCGATTTTAGCAAGTTCAACAAACTTGATTTTTATCGGTCTGGTCAAATCAGGTCAGCCATTGAGTGATGTCACTGTCAATGTAGCAGGGCAGCAATATACAGCGACGCCGGATGATACGGGTGCTTGGGCAGTTCAAATTCCAAAAGCAGTCTTGGCTGCAGATCAAAATATTAAAGTCAGTGCGGATTATCAGTCTAAGAATCAACATCCAATACAGGTGAGTTTGCCGTATCTGAATAATGCTTTTGCAAACTCAGCAATGATGTTGTTGCCAGTGACTTCAGATAACACGATTTCAGCTCAAGAGACTGCAAATAGTATCGTGGTCCGTGGACAATACTTGGCAGGCGAGTTAAAAGAAAATCAAAAAATTCAAATTATTTTGGATGCTAAACCATTCGACGCGAAGCTTGATAAAACCGGTGTTTTTAGTGCTGCGATTCCAGGGCAAGCGCTTGAAACAGCAAAGCAAAAAACATTAACGGCTCAACTGCTAGAAAATGATGTAGTGAAAAAAAGTGTCGATTTAACTTATCAAGTGAATACATCGGCCAATATGTTAGGTGTACTTGGTGTTGATATTCAACCGATTAATTTGGCAAGTGCTGAACAGGAAGTGGATGTCAAAGGTAAGGTCATTAAGCCTTATAGTTCGCTTTGGTTATATTTCGCGATTATTGTTGATAACTTGGCATCTGGTCTTGCAGGCGCGGCATTTATTGCATTTTTATCGAGCTTAACCAGTGTTTCTTTCACAGCTGTTCAATATGCCATCTTTAGTTCATTAATGACTTTAACCCCTAAAATTTTAGGTGGTTACTCAGGTACGATTGTGACCAATATCGGTTATCCAAACTTTTTCTTGATGACGACTTTAATTGGTATTCCGATTTTGATTTTAGTGGTTTGGGTCGCCAAGCTATTGAAAGAACATGAACAAAAATCCAATTCATAATTTAAATTAAAAAAGCCCATTCAATCTGGACGGGCTTTTTTATTCTAAGCTTATAAATAGCCTAAGCATATCTGCGGTTTTGGACAAGGATATTTGAAATAAGCAGGTATATGCGTTCTAGACTTAAATTGAACTTTGCTTGTTAAATCCCTATAGTATTCAGACATAATGATAGATTTAGGAAACTCGATTATGCGCATGCTGCATACCATGTTACGTGTAGGCAATTTAGAGCGTTCATTGGCGTTCTATACTGAAGTACTCGGTATGACTTTGCTTCGTAAGCGTGATTATGAAGAAGGTCGTTTTACTTTGGCATTTGTGGGCTATGGTGATGAAGAAAATCATACCGTACTTGAGTTAACGCATAACTGGGATACAGATAGTTATGAATTGGGTAATGCTTATGGCCATATCGCTATTGCTGTAGATAACGCATACAAGGCTTGTGAAGAAATTAAAGTACGTGGCGGAAACGTGGTACGTGAAGCAGGACCAATGAAAGGTGGTGTGACCGTCATTGCCTTTGTTGAAGATCCCGATGGCTATAAAATTGAGTTGATCCAACAAGACTCAAATGCACGAAATAATTAATCTGCAATTATTCATTTAAAGTCATATGTAATGCTGAGTATTCTTATTTATAATTTTTTTTGCGTTGAGCTCACTATCAACGTTTAAAATAATGAATATATCGGAGAAAAGCTGGCTTTATTTACATGGCCCAGTAAGATGAAATTTACTCAATGGTAAATTTAGCTTATTGGGCATTTTTTTTTGCCGATGAGCTTTAAAGGGAAATTTGTACAGGATGTTGTTATGCTGAAAATGTTGGCTTTGGATCGTTTTACCATTCTACTTTTTGTAATGGTCATACTTGCGACTTTTTTGCCTGTTAGTGGTCAAGCTGCAGAAATCTTTGGCTATATTACCACGGCTGCAATTGCCATTTTATTTTTTCTCCATGGTGCAAAGTTATCTCGTGAGGCTGTGGTTGAAGGCATAATGCATTGGAAGTTACATGCTTTAGTTTTTGCTTTTACCTTTGCATTATTTCCATTATTGGGTTTAATGGCGAAACCAATCCTCGTGCCGATGTTAGGGCAAGAGTTGTATTGGGGCTTTTTGTTTATGTGTTTTTTACCTTCGACAGTACAGTCTTCTATTGCATTTACTTCGGTAGCACAGGGTAATGTTGCTGGCGCAGTCTGTAGTGCATCATTTTCAAATATTATTGGGATGTTTATTAGCCCAGTGATGGTGGCCTATTTTATTCTTGGTCAGTCACAACATAACTACGATCCGACAGCATCTATTATTCAAATTACGCTGTTATTACTGATTCCCTTCATTTTAGGGCAGCTCCTCCGTCCTTGGGTGTTTCCTTATATGAAGAAAATGCCAAAAATCGTGAAGGTATTTGATCAGGGCTCAATTTTGATGGTGGTCTATGGTGCATTCAGTAGTGCAGTGGTGGCAGGGCTATGGCATCAAGTGAGTGGTATGACCTTATTCCTATTGATTGTGGCGTGCTCAGTTCTATTAACGATTATTATGTTATTGGCGTTATATGTGCCACGTTGGTTGGGCTTTAGCCGAGCTGATCAAAAGACGATTTTCTTTTGTGGCTCTAAAAAAACCTTGGCGAGTGGCGTGCCCATGGCACAAATTTTATTTATTGGGCAGCCGATGGGGATGATAGTTTTACCGATTATGATCTTTCACCAAATTCAGTTGATGGTCTGTGGTGTGATTGCCAACCTTTGGGCAAAACAAAGCCGTGGGCAAGAATAAGGGCGAGATGAATACGTTCTTTTAAAATACCTTATATAGATGAAAAGAAAATAATTATGAAAATTAAAAAAGGCTTTTTCATTTTATTCTTGGGGCTGAACACAGTCGTTCATGCTCAAGAGGATTTATCTTTAAATAGTAACCGTGATGTCATTGAAAAAATGCCGCTCATCAGCCTACAGCCCATGCTAGATTTTTGTCGTGATCGACAACCACAGATGAATACGGAATTAGATCAGGCTTATCAAACTGCAAAACTTAAATTAATTGCTGCAGTTCAGGCTATCCGTTTTAAGGGTGTAGAGCCATTAAAGGCAAAAGATATTGATCTGTCAGTCGATGCACAATTTAAACAGCAGCTTGAAAGCATGTTAGAGGGCATGAGCAGATCATTACAGTCAGTAAATGCTACGACGTTTTGTTCTGCATTTATTGAAAGATTAAATCATTTTGATCAAGCCCAATTTCAGCGTATAGTCGAATTACAATATCAAAAATATTTAGAACAAGCTCAACCTAAAGAGTAGAGCGATTCAGCCTTGAATGTCTATTTATTAACAATAAAAAATCAGCTATAATTTGCCCCAACTTGTTGTGCTTAGCTCTGACGGTATCCGTCTCGGTGGGCCAAAAGAATGGTCTGTTATGGTGTTGGTCTGCTTTTTTAAGCCTTCCTTGTAGTGATGCAAGAGTGATCAATTGCGATGACAGCTAAACCTTCTTAAATCTTAGGAGTAATCGACGATGCGCGCCGATATTCACCCAAAATATGAAACTTTAGTTGCTACATGTTCATGCGGTAACGTAATTGAAACTCGTTCAGCTCTTGGTAAAGAAACTATTTACCTAGACGTATGTTCTGCTTGCCACCCATTCTACACTGGTAAACAGAAAAGCGTTGACACTGGCGGTCGTATCGACAAATTCAAACAACGTTTTGCTGGTATGTCACGTTCTATCAAACGTTAATATCCAAAACGAAAAAACGGGCTTTATGCCCGTTTTTTTGTGCCGATAAAAAGATAAACCTTAAATCGGTAATGTTCAGAACTTTATTGGTCCTGAACATCGATGAGATGGTCGAGTTTCTTCTGGAAATAATCGCCTTGAATAAAGCGAGCCTCAACATTCCAAGCATTGGCAAACAGGGTCATGTCATTTAATTCACGTAGCATGATTTCAACAGTTTTGATTTCATGATAAGTGGTAATTTTTTCTTGCAGCTCTTGGCATGACTTGTCGTTTGCAAGCATTTGGGTCAAGCTTGAATCTAGTGTTAAGCAGTGAACATCCATTTGACGTAATAATGATTCACTAAACATCGAATGACCAAAATTACGTAAAGCCAGTTCGGCACCATTTTTACGAAGTTCAACAAATGCTTTTTGAGCGGCATCAATATTGAGCTGAATGTCTTCTTCTGCAAATTGTAAAATCAGTGGATTCTTCAATTTACTACGAATAATCGTAATGAGTTTTGAAATAAACTCAGGGAAGGTGCGGTCGTTATATAGCACTTCCTTGTTCAGGTTAACAATTAATTTAGCTTCAGGGAACTGAGTGATGAAGTTGTGTAGCTGTTTACACGATTCAACCAAGATCCAACGATCCAATTTAATGGATAGCTCTGAGTCTTCAGCCAATTCACGTAGTTGAGCGATATCTTTCCATTTATTTTCAAAAATAAAGCCGCTGGTTACTTCATAAGTATAAAGATGAGAATCTTCTTTATCATACAGTTGTTGATATTTAAGATGAATTTCACCGCGTTCTAAGCAGTTGCGAAGGGCCTTAATAACAGGAGCTTCATCACTAACGACAATCGGCGCAATTTGTGCTTCTGGTGTACCAAAATCCAAACTTGGTATATCAATTTCTAATGGAATAGTTAAATCGATTTCAGGTGCTTGTTGGTTGGTTGGTAGCGCAGTATTAAAGGCTTTCGCAATAAAGGTATCAAAATGTGCTTCATCACGAATATTGCTGTCTAAAACACTGTATCCTATGCGTAAATTTAATGGATAAGTTTCATTGTTTACACTGAGTAATTGAGGTTTGCTCAGGGTGTTAAGACCAATCAACTTAGACTCAAGTTTGAGCTGATTATCCGCTTGGAATAAGGCAACGATTGCACCATTATCTAAACTAAATAATGGAGCATGAGTCTGATCTTTCAAGAAGTCTTTAATATTGGTGAAATAGCTCTTATAAGTATTCCAATCTTTTTGAAAAATCGCATCAGAACAAGAAGCCAATGTAAATAGAACCAATGCATTTACATTAGCAGGTTGCTGGCCAATGGTGCGGTTGAGTTGTTGAAATGCTTTTGGTTTTTGTGGGCTAGCTTCAACTGGAGCGTTGCTTACAGCATTGCTGCTTTGACTGCCAATTTCAATTGCGAGCTGTAAAGCATCTTCTTCAGCCGCGGCAATAAATTCGAGTTTTAGTGGGTTTTGCCCAGCCACTGCGATATTTTGCGAAACAAGATCAAAACGTCCTAAGTCGAGCTGTCCTTGACTGATTTTTTTAAAGCGTTGTTTAAAGTCATTGAGGTCAGAAGGTTGTAATAGATCGAGCAGGGGCAGACCAATTACATCATCTTCATTTTTTAGACCAAATAAAGTGAGATATTCAGCATTGGCTTGAATATGAATACCTTCTTGAATCACTGCAACCGCTTTACGACTATCTTCAACTAAAGACTGAGTTTGGATTTGAGCTGTTTCGAGCTCTTCCATTAAATGTTGTTGAGATTGTTGTAGGCGACTAAAGGATAAAGCACGGATTAAACCAAAATAGAAACTCTCAGGTTCAGCAATATCGACAATGTCATAAATCCCTTTTTTGACTAAACTTGCATATTGTTCTGCTTGATAGTCTTCGGGTTTAAGTAAAATAATCGGTAAATTCGGTTGGCTCGATAGTTGAACTAAACTTAAAGCTTGTTCATATTTTAAATCATAAGCACGTCCAAAAATGATCAAGTCCCAATTGAGATTCAGCTGTTTTTCGAAATTTTGTAAATCATCAAGTAATATGGCATGAACTTGATGTTCGCTGTCTGTCAATAAATCACGTATCTGGTTAAAACGTATTTGATTATCATCAATAATGAGTAATCGAGTTTCCGTACGTTTTAGTTTTTTGGATAGTAATGGATTTCTCACTTTAATGCTTCCCATAAGTCGTTATTTTTGATCTCATTGCTCTGTTTCGCAATATAGTCTTTAACGACATTTTCTTGCTCTTCATTCAATAATTCATATTCAAAGCGAATAAAGCTTTGTGTCACCAACTGCGCTTTGGTGAGATAGACTTTGATGTCTTCTTTGCCTAAGCGAAGGTGGATCGTTTGTTTCTCTCGGAAGAGATTTGCCCCAGGTAAAATTAAGGTCGTAGACACTTGATCAAGTTGTGTGGTCTGTACCAATAAAGCAGGTTGATGATTTGTTGTATTGCGGTCGGTACGAATATGGGCTGAACATGGATACAAATCTTGAGCCAGTACTTCGAGACCCAATTCCAAACTTTTTTCAGTCGATTGTTTGATCCAACGAACAACACCGCCACGCCATTGGCTTTGAGCATTTTCTTGGATCAAAATAAATTCGCCGGTTTTTAAATTGGCTGGGGTAGGGCCAGTCCATTTAATGCGATAACCATTCACACTAATATCTAATACGTCAGCAGTATGAATCTGTTTTGCTTCACGATCTAGCGCTTTCGCATTAGTCATGCCTGTTGGCATATTTGAATCATGCGAATTGACAAAAGAGGCTTCATTGTGGAATTGATAATTGCCTTCCAAATCTAAAGTTTCGTGGAAGTTTTTACCTTTAGAGAGATAGAAATGCGCCACCATTAAGCTAAAGCAAATATTAATTTGCGCAGAATATTCATAACGTTCATGACGGCGTTCAGTGTTGTTGGTCAAAATATTATGAATATGGAAATATAGCGCTGGAGTTAAAAATAACTTTTCATTTTTAGATAAATAATTGGCATTTCTAGTTTGCGTTTCGGTCAAATGATCGAGCAAGTTTTGCGTTGAAATGTATACATTGGCTTGATAAGACCGATCTTGTTTTGAGTTATAAATCGGTGGGTGATCTTTTTTCGTGTCTACAACATAGCGTGAAAGCGTGGTTTCTTTCGGTAGGATTTGAACCAATTTTGCCCAGTCAAAGCTACATAAATACAAACCTTGGATTTCAGCAGGGCGAATCTGATGATTATTGAAAATATCTAATAAGATTAATTGTGCATAAGCTTGAGCAATATTTGCAATTTGATGTTGAGTACCCAGTAACTGATTGACATTACTTTGATAGAAATTGTGTTCAATGGCACATTCAATCAGTTGATGTGCCGCAATCCATTGACCTGCAGTCGGGGTGGCATACAACATATGTTGTTGATACAACAATAGTGTCAGTTGTTGCAGTGCATAGTAAATCGACGCAATTCGAGCGGTTTGTAAGCTTTTTTTATGGCCGAATGAAAAAATCGAAAACTTTTGTTGATTAAGCTGCTGATTACATCGTTTGGCAATATCAATATAGATTTTGGCAAAGTGACTGCGTAAAAGCATCGCCAATTCAATGATTTGGTCATTACGATCCGTGGTAATGAGGCTTTGATTGGTAAAGTGTTTTTCTAAGCTTGTGAGCACACTTTCCATAGTCGGATGTAAAATTTGAACCAAATCAAAACGTAACATCTCTTGGCATTTCAGCTCGGAGATTTCAAGTAAGGCATTGAATAAAGCTTTAGATGAGGTACCCAATTGTAAAATTGAAATACCGTTTAACCACTCTTGCAGACCTTTAGCATTGGTCGGACAAAAGCTTAATTTATCCAGCTTTAATTCAGTCGGATTGTAAAACGTATCTGAAGTATGCGTGGTCATCTTTATTATTTAACTCAAAAAGTTGAAGCCCCAAAAAGCGGTGTCTTGTTTTTTTCGCCCGCTATTTCCCGTACAAGTTTAGGAACCAAATAACCAGGTAGGTTCTCTAAAACTTTTTTATAAATTAAATCAATATCCTGAGCTGGTGTATCAAAATGATGAGCACCTTTTACTTTATCCAGAACATGCAAATAATATGGCATTACACCTGCGTCGAATAAGCGGTAACTTAAATCGACTAATACTTCTGCAGAATCATTAACCCCTTTTAATAAGACTGCTTGATTCAGCACGGTGATTCCTTGTTTGACAAGCTGTTGAAGCTGGCTGCACGTGAAGTCATCTAGCTCTGATGGATGATTTGAGTGTACCACTAGAATAATGCGTAGCCTACTGTTTTTTAAAATAGAAACCAGCTCTTCGTCGACACGGTTGGGGATTACGATAGGAACTCGTGAATGAATTCTCAAAAATTTAATTTGTGGCAAAGTCGATAAACGTTCAATCCACACTTGAAGTTTACGATTTGATAGTGTGAGCGGGTCTCCACCACTTAAAATCACTTCATTAATATCGGGTTGTTGTTCAATATATTGTTTAATGTTTGCCCAATCGTCATTTTTAGGCAGGTTTTCTTGGTAGGGAAAATGCCGGCGGAAACAATAACGGCAATGGACCGCGCAGGCACCGGTTAAAGTCAGTAAAAAACGAGACTTGTACTTATGTAATACCCCTGGCTGTTGGTTAGCCTGCTCTTCACCTAAAGGGTCGGTGACAAAACCGGCGTGTTCTTCAAGTTCCAAATGATGCGGTAGGACTTGGAGTAAAAGCGGATCAAGCGGATTACCTTTTTGCATTTTTTCGACAAAAGCGCGCGGCACACGTAGGCGAAACTCATCTGCTGCGAACTGAGCACCAGATAATAACTGATCATGCGAAAGTTCTAATACATCGAGTAATTCTTGAGGATTTGTAATCAAATCACTCAATTGGGTTTGCCAGTTTTGCTCTTGAAATAAATAGTTTATCATGCCGATTGTTTAAAAAATGCAGAAAGGTGAGTAGGGAATATTGCTGAAATTAATGCGTCGAACTTTTAAGTGTAAGCTGAAATAATTCCGATAAAGCTCACAACGGATGAAGCCTACGAAACATTTATTAAGTTTCAGTAAACAGCAATTTTACCTGTTTGTGGGCATTGTATAAACAAAGTTCTTTAATGTCTGAGTGTAAGTTAAGCAGCTTGACCCCTTTAATGGGGATTTTTTCGTTGCGACATGGTGCATTGGTCATTTAGAATACGCAATATCACATTAATGTGCATGTGGCAGCCAATGTTACAGTCAGTACTTGCTAAATGACATGTTACAGCCCATAGCATCTATAGATTAAAGTTAGTAAGTTTGGAGTGAGCCAGTCATGGCCTATTATTCTACGAATGATTTCAAGTCAGGCCTTAAGGTCATGCTTGACGGTAACCCATGTTCAATCATGGAAAACGAATACGTAAAACCAGGTAAAGGCCAAGCTTTTAACCGCGTAAAATTACGTAACCTTAAAACTGGTAAAGTTTTAGAAAAAACTTTCAAATCTGGTGATTCACTAGAAGCTGCTGACATCCAAGAAGTTGAAATGAACTACTTGTATAACGACGGTGAAATGTGGAACTTCATGGACCCAGAATCTTTCGAACAAATCGCTGCTGATAAAGTTGCTATGGGCGACGCGGCTAAATGGTTGAAAGATGACTCAAATGAACTTTGCACAATCATGCTTTGGAACGGTGTTCCTTTAACTGTGAGCGCGCCAAACTTCGTTGTATTAAAAATCGTTGAAACTGATCCAGGTGTACGTGGTGATACTTCAGGCGGTGGCGGTAAACCTGCTAAGCTTGAAACTGGTGCAGTTGTACGTGTTCCATTATTCGTACAGCAAGAAGAAAGCGTTCGTGTAGACACCCGTACTGGTGACTATTTAGAACGTGCATAATGGTTTAAAAATAGACTATTATCGAAAGGGATGAAGTGATTCATCCCTTTTTTTATACCTATTGGTTTAAATTTTTATTCCAAAGTATTAGATGAAAAAACTTATAACAGGAGTAGAGTTTCAAGGGAAGAAACAGCAGTACCTCGAACAAGAAAAATCAAGCTGATTTATTTCAACATTTATGAGGGATTGAGATGGAAAACATTCAACCGAAGTCAGGAATGGCTTCGAAGATTATCTGGCTGTTTGTAGCCATTCTAGGTGCCGTTTCATTCGGCATACTAGCACTCAGTCGAGGCGAGCATGTCAATGCAGTTTGGCTGATCCTTGCAGCAATCTGTGTGTATAGCATTGCATATCGTTTTTATAGTTTATTTATTGCCAATAAAGTCTTTGAACTGAATGAGCGACGTTTAACGCCTGCCCATCGCTTAGCTGACGGTTTGGATTATGTGCCGACCAATAAAAGCGTTCTATTTGGTCACCACTTTGCTGCGATTGCAGGTGCAGGTCCTTTAGTCGGACCGATCCTTGCTGCGCAAATGGGTTATTTGCCGGGAACAATTTGGCTCTTGGTGGGTGTTGTTCTCGCCGGTGCGGTTCAAGACTTTTTAGTCTTATTCATCTCAACGCGTCGTGATGGTCGTTCACTCGGTGAAATGGCAAAACAAGAACTGGGTTCTTTTGCCGGAATCATCGTGATGCTTGGTGCACTTGGCGTGATGATCATCATTCTAGCAGTGCTGGCTTTGGTAGTTGTAAAAGCGTTGACCAATAGTCCGTGGGGTGTCTTCAGTATCGCTGCCACTGTACCGATTGCGATTTTCATGGGTATCTACATGCGATTTATCCGTCCGGGTAAAATTGCAGAAGTGTCGATCATTGGTTTTGTACTGATGATGGCTGGGATTATCTATGGTGGCGACATTGCACAGCATCCGTACTGGGGGCCATTCTTTACACTTTCAGGTACTGAACTAACTTGGTGGTTGATTGGTTATGGTTTCGTGGCATCAGTATTACCTGTTTGGTTACTGCTTGCACCACGTGATTACCTATCGACCTTCTTGAAAATTGGTGTTATTGCAGGTTTGGCAATCGGGATCATGTTTGCATTGCCTGAAATGAAAATGCCAGCGGTGACGCATTTTATTGATGGTACAGGTCCTGTATTTGCAGGCTCAATGTTCCCATTCTTGTTTATTACCATTGCCTGTGGTGCAATTTCAGGTTTCCATGCGCTCGTTTCTTCAGGAACGACACCGAAGCTTGTGAATAATGAAAAAGATATTCGCATGATCGGTTATGGCGGCATGTTGATGGAATCTTTTGTTGCGATTATGGCTTTGGTCTGTGCAACGATTCTTGAGCCTGGTGTATATTTTGCGATTAATGCGCCAGCAGCTGTGATTGGTACAACGGTTGAGTCCGCTGCGGAAGCAGTTCGTACATTAGGCTTCGTGGTAACACCTGAAGCATTGACCTTACTTGCACAAGAAGTGGGTGAAAATTCGATTTTGTCTCGTACAGGTGGTGCGCCGACATTTGCGATTGGTATGGCTCACATTATTACGGAAATTTTCAATAACCGTTCAATGATGGCGTTCTGGTATCACTTCGCGATTTTATTTGAAGCACTTTTCATTTTAACAGCTGTGGATGCAGGTACTCGCGCATGTCGTTTCATGGTGCAAGATACAGTGGGTATCGTGGTTCCTGCGGTTAAAAACTCTCATAATTTCTTCGGAAATCTGTTGGGTACAGCGGTGGCTGTCGCAGGTTGGGGCTTCTTCGTTTACCAAGGTGTGGTTGACCCACTTGGTGGTATTAATAGCTTATGGCCGCTATTTGGTATTGGTAACCAAATTCTTGCTGCGATGGCATTGATCTTGGGTACAGTGATTTTATTCAAGATGAAAAAACAAAAGTATGTTTGGGTAACGATTATCCCAACAGTATTCTTGTTTATCACTTCTATGACCGCTGGTTGGCAGAAGATTTTCCACGAAAATCCAAAGATTGGTTTCTTGGCTCAAGCAGATCGTTTTAACGCAGCCATTGCGAAGAATGAATTGTTGGCACCTGCGAAAACCATGGCTGAAATGCATACGGTTGCATTGTCGAATCAAATCAATGCCGGTCTTTGTGCATTCTTTATGATTGTGGCATTTGTGATGTTATTTGCAGCGATTGGTGTGGTGCGTCGTGCTTTGGCAAATCCAAATCCATCGGTGAATGAAGCAGAAGCGATTTACCGTGACCCAGCTGAAATTAATCCGTCGAATTCAGCACATTAATAGGGGAATATGAATGAACCTGAAGTTTGCAAAAAGTGGAAAAACGGTGATTTATAAAATCATTAAAATGACCATTATGTCGCAGAAGGATCTAATTCTGAACCCGAAAAATTGGTCACGTATTGCGACGTTGTGGCAACGTTTACAGCAAAGCTTCCGCCTGATGGTGGGTGTGCCAGATTACCAAAACTATTTGGAACATATGGCAAAACATCATCCTGATTTGGAAGCGATGGATGCAAAAACATTTTATCGTCACTGTGTAGATGCACGTTATCCATCAGCTGGTGGTGACATGAAGAAGTGTCCTTGCTAATGCTTTGACTTGTGCTAAAAATCCAATAAAAAAGCGTTCTTCGGGACGCTTTTTTATTGCAAAATTTTGATCAGTCGAAGCGAAAACAACGTTTTTGTATACTCAATAAATATCAAGCGTATGTATTTAAAGTATTGAACTGGGTATGGCTTGGAGATAAACACTGTATTTTTAAATAAAACCCTGTATGTTAGTCATTCATTTAACTTTTTTATTGGGGAATAAAAGGTGTTTTGGGGATCAGAGAAAAGCCAACAAAATAATACATCAACGCTTTTAAGTGAGCAGAGCCTTGCGCCTTTTTACCCGAAAATAAATACATTCCTCGAACAAATTAACCAAATTATTTTGGATAAAAACCAGCAAACCAAATTGGCTTTAGCTTGTCTATTGGCTGGTGGGCATGTGCTATTTGAAGACTTACCTGGTTTAGGAAAAACGACATTATCTAGCGCCTTGTCACATTTAGCGGGATTAAAGTTTCAACGGATTCAATTTACCAATGACATGCTGGCCAGCGATGTGATTGGGGTAAATATGTTTAATCAAAAAGAACATCATTTTGAGTTTAAATCTGGGCCGATTTTTACCCAAATTTTATTGGCAGATGAAATCAACCGTTGTAGTCCAAAGACCCAAAGTGCTTTATTGGAAGCGATGGAAGAGGGGTATGTGACGGTTGATGGTGTGCGCTATGCTTTGCCTCAACCATTTTGGGTGATTGCGACACAAAACCCTTTATTTCAAAGTGGTACTTATGCCTTACCTGAGTCCCAGTTGGACCGGTTTTTAATGCGTTTGTCTTTAGGTTATCCATCGCGTCAGGCAGAGAAATTATTGCTCCAACAAACTTCACGCCATGATCTGATTGCGGCATTAGCACATATCTTTAATGAATCAGAAATTTTACAACTACAAGGCTTTGTCGAGCAGATACATCTGAGTGATCGTTTGATGGATTACATTTTGGATCTTGCTGCTGAAACACGTAAAGGGAGACATGGTCTTTCTACGCGTGGTGTTTTATCCTTAAAGAAAGCTGCGCAAGCCTATGCGCTGATTGAGCAGCGAAATTATGTGAATCCTGACGATGTACAAGCCGTTTTTACAGCTGTGGTATCTCATCGAATTGGGTTGTCAGATCTTGAAGCCTTTAAGCTTTTAGAACAAGTTTCGATTCAATAAAGGAGTTGAACCTTGGCTTCAATGTGGCAGCAATGGATTGAACATCGATTTAAAATCGATCAGCACAAGCAGCTGACTCAAAAAGATGTCTTGATCTTTATCTATCAGCAAGGCTACTTGTATTTGGTATTAATTTTCATCACTTTTATTGCAGGTGTGAATTATGCCAATAATTTGATTTTAGGCTTTTGCTTTTTAATTAGCGCCGTATTGAGTATTAGTTTCTATATTACTTTTAAGCAGCTTCATGCGTTGCAGATTCAAATAAATGTTGTTGATACACCGCAAGCAGGTGAATTACTCTCGGTCGAAATTTACTTTAAGCAAGATGCTGAACAGGCGCGATATTTGTGGATTAAAACTGAAAATCAGCTACATAAATTATTGTTCAATACGCAACAGCATGGCTTTCAATTAAATTTTACAACCAGCCAACGCGGTTTTTTTCAGATTCCACCCATACAAATTTATAGTGTTTATCCCTTTGGTTTGGTTCGGGCCTGGACGTATTTGTACGTACAGCAACCAGCGTGGGTTGCACCTCAAGCCAGTTGGCATTCCGTTGAAAATAAGCAACAACAGCAAAACTTTGAACCTGATCTTGATGAATTTCGCGAATTACGGAGTTTTCAGACGGGGGATTCACTTCATGCGGTGTCTTGGAAACAAGCAGCACGAGGACAAGGCTTATATGTGAAAGTCTTTGAACAATATGAAGATCTAAAGAAATTGGAGATTCATTATCACCATATGCCAGCTCAAAGTCATGAAGAAAAACTTAGCCTTATGATGGGTTTGGTCGAGCAGGCTGAGCAAAATCACGATCAATATGCACTGTATTTACCTAATGCTGAGTTAGCATCAGGCACTGGAGCACTGCATTTTTCCGAAGCAAAACGGTTATTGGCGCAGGCTTAAGAGATGATTGAAAATACCATACGCCGCTCAATATTACTCACTTTAGCCTTGGTGCTCATTGCACAAATGCTTTATATCCCTGTGGCGACATCATTAGTATTTTTAGTCATTTGGCTTATTTTATTACTCAATACCCGCGCCAGTAAAAAACCATTTTCTAAAATTTTAACTTATGTGCTGACATTGACAGCATTATTTAGCATTTATATAAGCCATAAAACCTTTATTGGTGTTGATGCAGGGGTTGCAGTACTCAGTACATTTTTATTTGCTAAATCTTTAGAAACAAAAACACGTCGTGATGTAATTATTTTATATAACTTTGCGATGTTTGTGATTGCCAGTAGTTTTTTGTTTAGCCAGTCTTTTGCCATGGCATTGGTTATTTTATTGGCGTTGTTGAGCTGTTTTATTGGGTTGTACCGTTTACAGACCGTTGGTTTTAGCCAAGACTCAAGCGGTGAAATACAGGCGATTAAACAAGATATTGGGCATGTGGGAAAATTTATTGGCTTAGCTGTTCCATTTTTTATTTTACTGTTTCTCTTTTTTCCACGCCTGCCACCGCTATGGCACATTCCTATTCCTGAAAATAAAGCCACAACAGGGATAAGTGATAGCATGTCTCCGGGCGATATTGCTGAGTTATCACAGTCGAGTAGTTTGGCTTTTCGTATAATTGGAGATATTCAAGCCTTGCCACCACGTACAGAGCTGTATTGGCGGGCGATGGCATTAGATGAATATGATGGTTCTAAATGGACCAGTCATTTTTTTAACCAGAACGTTATACAGCTGAATCCAGCCGAGTTAAAACCCAAGCGGACATTGAATTATCAATATTTGGCTGCCGACCCAAGTGTGATGTGGATTATGTCGTTGGAGCAATCCGTTCCCAATGAAGCACGTTTTGCATTAGGTCAAGATGGTCGAATTACACCCTACCGATTAACAGCACGCACGGAGCCGATTCAACTGAAATGGTTAGGACGTGCAGAGCCGCCACAAATAAAAAATGTGGCTTTGCTTGAAAAATTAAATACTCGTTATGTTGAACACTTGGATGTTCAATCACAACAATTGGCCCAAACATTATGGCAGCGAAGTCATCAAAATCCCGAGCGTTATATTGCCGAAGTTTTGCAATGGTATAAACAAAATCGCTTTGCATATACCTTAAGCCCAGGTGTATTGGGGCAAAATCGGATAGATGATTTTTTATTCGGATCAAGACAGGGCTTTTGCGAACATTTTGCTTCGAGCTTTGCAATGTTGATGCGCTATGTTGGTGTTCCATCGCGTATTGTCGTGGGATATCAAGGTGGTCAATTAGCACCAGATGGAAAAAGTTGGGAAGTTCGTCAACTTGATGCACATGCGTGGACAGAGGTTTATATCAATCAACATTGGCGTCGTATTGATCCGACGGCCATGATCGCACCGCAGCGTATCGATGGGGGGATGCAGGATTATATGGAACAAGATCGGACAATTTTTGGGAGCCAGCAGTCGACTTGGGCCTATCAACAATTTTCGATGTTGAAAAAAGTCCGTGTATGGAGTGATTATGCGAGTTACCAATGGCAAAGCAAAGTGGTGGGTTATAATGCTGAATCACAGCAACAATGGTTTAAAAAGCTCGGGGTAAATTCTGCTTATGCAGGTGGGTTACTTCTTATTTTGAGTATTGGTGGCATTGTAGCATTATATTTTATATGGATTTTGCGGAAAAAAAGAAAAAGTTTAAGCCCGCTTGAAAGAGAAATTACCAATTTCGCAAAGAATTTACCCTTGAGCCAGCAAAAAGTGGCTTCAGAAAGTTTTAGGCATTGGTTACAACGTTTGGCTGAAAATATACCTGAACAGGAAAGGGCGGCATTTGAACAAGTTATTACGTTATTTGAGCAGGAAATTTATGTAGGTACCGCGCTAAGTTCTCATGATATTCAATATTTTAAGGCTTTGCTTAAAACTTGTACGCAAAGTTTAAAAAACTCAGAAAAGGGCTTGTCATAAAAAATAAAAATGAATATGATTCTACGCATTCTAGGTTTATAGCTCAGTTGGTTAGAGCGCTACGTTGACATCGTAGAGGTCACCAGTTCGAATCTGGTTAAACCTACCAAATTCAAAAAGCAGAATCAAAATTATTCTGCTTTTTTTTATCTGAAATTATTAGGGTCTGTTGACATTTACTGTTCATAATTAACCCTATAAAGGTAGCCATAAAAATATACAGGCTAAAGCAACAGAACTTTGATAATTCCTTTTGAGCTTGTCATATCGAGTAGCTATTCCTCTAAATTCCTTTAATCTGCAAAACATATTTTCAACTAAATGCCTGATTTTATATAAATACCAGTCCATATGGTCATTGTTCGATTGGCTATTCGTTTTCCTTGGTATATTCGCTTTAGTCCTTGTTTTCCTGATCTGTTCACGCAGTGATTCTGAATCATAGCCTTTATCTGCGCATACCACTTTTGTCTCTTTTAAATCTAATGTTGATATTAAATCATGTGCAACTTTAACATCATGTGTGGTTCCATCGGTAATCATGAAATCAATAGGATTGCCATGTGCATCAACAATCAAATGTATTTTTGAGGAGTTTCCTCCTACACTTTTAGAAATAGATTGATTCGCTATGCCGGCAGAATGTTGATGAGCACGTACATGAGAGCCATCAATAAAAATCCACTCCATATCGGGGCATGAGGCTAGTAATTTGAATAATCTAAGTAACTTACCGCTGCTTGACCAACGATTAAAACGTTTGAAAATAGAGTTTGAATGACCAAAACAAGAAGGAATATCTCGCCACGGACAGCCTGTTCTAATTCTATAGAGAATAGCTTCAATAAAATTGCGTAAATTTGAGTTGTGGTGAATGGATAAATTACGCAGAATAACTTTCAACTTTTGCCAGTGTTGATCTGTCAGCATGGTACGAGGCATAGCGAATAGTAAAATTGGGTTTGGTGATTTGATTTTACTACTTCGCTATTTTTTTAAGCTAAAAGTGTCAACACACCCTAATTAAAGTGTTATTAAGACTATAGTTAAATCAAATCTACTTATATGTAAGGTGTTCTTCGCAATCGTTTTCAATCGTATTTGGCTTGAATAGATTCATATGGATTGAGTCGTAAAATCATCATGAGATGGAATTGGGTGTAAATGCATCTATGTGCAAATACATCAATTTGGATATTGATTGTTTAAGTGATTAAGCCAAACTTCTTTGGCTCATATTTCTGCGTTTATGACTATATAGCAGTGCTTTATACAATGTGTGCTTTAGCGGATTGTTTGAAACAAAAGAGCCGCATTCTATGCGGCTTTTAATTGAGCAAATATATTATGCCGCTTCAGCTTCTAAAATTTCAAAGTCATGGGTAATTTCTACACCACCATCCATCAGCATTTTACTAGCAGAACAGTATTTTTCAGCAGAAAGTTCAACCGCTTTTGCAACTTGCTTTTCCTTCACGCCATGACCAGTGACTACAAAGTGCAAATGAATTTTAGTGAATACAGCAGGAATAGTGTCGGCACGTTCTGCATTTAATTCACAACGAACATCAGTAATGTCTTGGCGTGCTTTCTTTAAAATCGTCACAATATCGAAAGATGCACAACCACCAAGTCCTGTTAAAATCAGTTCCATTGGGCGCGGACCACGGTTTTCACCGCCATATTCTTGTGATCCATCCATCATAACAGTGTGACCACTTTGAGTTTTTGCTTCAAAAGCAACATTCTCTAGCCAATGAACACTAGTTTGCATTGCAAGTCCCTAAAAAAAGCTATAAATTTACGCAGTACCTGTACACTAACATAAATTGAGTTGATAAGGAATTTCAACTCTTACGTGTGACAAGTTCACTTTAGGTCTTGTGCGATCTATAAATTATCCATATTCGGAAACTGTTAGCATGACTTCAAACTTTTCACAACTTAGCACAGATGCGCTATCTCCGGGGCAGTTACCTGAGTCGGTGAAGGCATTATTAAAACGTGCATATATCAATCGTTACCCAAAACGTACAACAATCGTTGATGCGGGCTCAGAATCTAAATCTTTGTATTTAATTCTTAAGGGTTCAGTATCTATCATTTTACGCGAAGATGATGAGCGTGAAATTGTGGTTGCGTACTTAAATGCGGGTGACTTTTTTGGGGAAATGGGTCTATTCGAAGCAAATGCACAGCGTACTGCAGAAGTGCGTACGCGTGATGTATGTGAAATTGCTGAGATTACCTATGAAAACTTTCATGAATTAAGCAAACAATACCCAGACTTAAGTTATGCGGTATTTGCACAGCTTGTACGTCGTCTTAAAAATACGACACGGAAAGTCACTGACCTTGCGTTTATTGACGTGTCAGGTCGTATTGCACGTTGCTTAATTGATTTATCTTCACAACCAGAAGCAATGATTTTGCCGAATGGTCGTCAGATTCGTATTACTCGTCAAGAGATTGGTCGTATTGTGGGTTGTTCCCGTGAAATGGTTGGTCGTGTTCTAAAAACACTTGAAGAGCAAGGCATGATTGAAACTGATGGTAAAGCGATTCTAATTTTTGATGCATCGCTTGAAGAGAAAAGCCAATTGGCTTCAGATGATTTCGACGACGAAGAATAATCAGTCTTCCGAATCTAAAAAAGCAAACTCAGGGGTTTGCTTTTTTTATGTCTATTCATTTCTCACTATTATAGCGGAAGCAACCTTTCGCACATTTTTTGACAAATAAACAGAAAATTATGATTTAAACAAAGCCGATATCTTAGGTAAGCTACTTCGTGACTTATATATTGATATTTAAAATAAAGAGGGAATTTGTGGCATGCAATTTAAACCATTGGCACATAGCGGAATTTTAGTTCCAGAAATTTGTTTAGGCACTATGACGTTTGGTGAACAAAACACCCAAGCAGAAGCTTTCGAGCAACTGGATTATGCTTTAGAGCGTGGTCTTAACTTTTGGGATACTGCAGAAATGTATCCTGTCCCACCGAAACCTGAAACCCAAGGTTCAACTGAAACTATTATTGGTAACTGGATTGCAGCTCGCGGTGGACGTGATAAATTAATCTTAGCTTCAAAAATTGCAGGGCCGTCACAAGGCGGTAGTCATATTCGTGACGGGCAAACTAAATTTATTGCTTCGGAAATTGAGTCTGCACTGGATCATTCTCTTCAGCGCTTACAAACAGATTATCTTGACTTATACCAGTTGCATTGGCCGCAACGTCCAACCAACTTTTTCGGTAAATTGGGTTATGGCAATGCCGAAGCAAACAGTACGCAAACTATTACCAATTTAGAAGAAACATTAGTTGCTTTAAGTCATGAGGTGAAAAAAGGTCGAATTCGCTCAATTGGACTATCTAATGAAACGCCATGGGGAACGTTAAAATTCCTACAACTTGCAGAAAAGCATGGTTTAGAAAAAATTGTCAGTGTGCAAAATCCATATAGTTTGTTGAATCGTACTTATGAAATCGGTTTATCTGAAATTGCACACTACGAAGGCGTGGGCTTATTGGCATATTCACCTTTAGCATTTGGTTATCTAACAGGTAAATTCCGTCATGGTGCACGTCCTGCCAATGCTCGAGTGACACTATTTTCACGCTTCAGCCGCTATTCAAATGCGGAGAGTGAATGGGCAACAGAACAATATGCACAATTGGCTGAACAGCATGGTTTAACGTTGACACAGTTAGCACTAGCATTTATTAAGCAGCAATTTTTTGTCACCAGTACAATTATTGGTGCGACAAATCTAGATCAGTTGAAAGAAAATATTGATGCTTTTGAGGTGAATTTATCAGAAGACATTTTAAAAGGGATTGAAGATATTCATCGCCAGCAGCCAAATCCTGCACCTTAAGCTGAACTTTTTAGTGGATTAAGCAAAAGCCTGCATGTAAATGTGGGCTTTTTTGACATTTACGTGATATAAGCTAGTGGAAAATCATTGAATTTTATTGTCAGAAAGTCAGTTGAGTTGACAAGAAAATTGCCTAAAAATACATATGTATTTAAACAATATAATAAAGTACTAAATTCTTCAATAAATGACTTGAAAAGTATTCTATTTATACCAATATTATAATTGAGATTTATCTTTATCTTAAAATTAACTCATTGAAAAATATTTAAAAAATGTATTTGAAATTTTAAATATGACTCCCATATATGCTTCAAGTACAGAATTTGTTGTGAGGAATAACAAGAATGCGATTCGAAAAATTCACAAACCGTTTGCAGCAAGCATTATCCGATGCCCAATCTTTAGCAATGGGGAAAGACCATACAGCCATTGAAGGAATCCATATTCTTTCGACATTGCTTGAAGAGCCTTCGAACCAAAACTTGTTACAACAGGCAGGTGCTAATCTTCCTGAGTTAAAAACCAAACTTCAGCAAGCCCTACAGGATACCGCCACCATTGCGACGCCTACAGGGGACATCAACCTAAATCCTGAAGCAGTCAAGGCGCTGAATTTAGCTGACAGTTTTGCTCAAAAAGCTGGAGATGAGTTTCTATCTACAGATTGGGTGATTCTAGGTTTAGCTGAAACGGGTAAAACCAAAACCTTATTAAATAGTGTAGGCGTAACGACAGATAAATTACGCAATGCAATTGAACAAATACGAGGCGGTGAACAAGTCATGAGTAATAACCACGAAGATCAACGTGATTCACTCAACAAATATACCTTAGACCTCAATGCACGTGCATTAGAAGGTAAGCTAGATCCGGTCATTGGTCGTGACGAAGAGATTCGCCGTACCATTCAGGTTTTATCACGCCGTAGTAAAAACAACCCCGTACTGATTGGTGAGCCGGGTGTGGGTAAAACTGCAATCGTTGAGGGCTTAGCACAGCGTATCGTCAATGGCGAAGTTCCTGAAAGTCTGAAAGGTAAACGTGTACTTTCACTTGACTTAGGTTCATTGCTTGCAGGTGCAAAATACCGCGGTGAATTTGAAGAACGTCTTAAAGCAGTTCTAAAAGATTTAGCCAAATATGATGGCGAAATTATTCTTTTCATTGACGAATTACATACGCTTGTTGGCGCAGGTAAAGGCGATGGTGCAATGGATGCTGGTAACATGCTTAAACCTGCATTAGCGCGTGGTGAGCTACGCTGTGTAGGTGCGACGACACTTGATGAATATCGTCAATATATCGAAAAAGATGCGGCTCTAGAACGTCGTTTCCAAAAAGTGATCGTTGATGAACCGAGTGTGGAAGATACCATTGCGATTTTACGTGGTCTAAAAGACAAATATGCAACCCATCATGGTGTGCAAATTTTAGACTCAGCGATTATTGCTGCGGCAAAAATGTCGCACCGTTACATCACAGATCGTCAGTTACCAGACAAAGCCATTGATTTGATTGATGAAGCAGCATCACGAATTAAAATGGAAATTGACTCAAAACCTGAGCCATTAGACCGTTTAGATCGTCGCCTAATTCAATTGAAAATGCAACTTGAAGCCGTGAAAAAAGATGCAGATTCAGTCTCAAAAGCTGAAGTTGAGCACCTAGAGAAACAAATTGCTGAAGTTCAAAAAGAATATAGTGATTTGGAAGAAGTGTGGATTGCGGAAAAACGTTTGGTTGACGGCACGAATCAGGCTCAAATTGAGCTAGATAAAGCACGTACTGCCTTTGAAAAAGCACAACGTGAAGGTGATTTAGCAGAAGCTAGCCGTTTGCAATATGGTGTTATTCCTGAGTTGCAAAAACGCTTGAATGAAGAAGAAGTTGCCGAGGTGAATGAAGAACCGAAACTGATTCGTACCAAAGTCACTGAAAATGAAATCGCTGAAGTGGTAAGTGCGGCTACAGGTATTCCTGTTGCAAAAATGCTACAAGGTGAACGTGAAAAACTCTTACACATGGAAGAGTTCTTACATAACCGTGTAGTCGGTCAAGATGAAGCGGTCGTAGCAGTATCAAATGCGGTGCGTCGTTCTCGTGCAGGATTATCCGATCCAAACCGCCCAAGTGGTTCATTCTTATTCCTTGGGCCAACAGGTGTAGGTAAAACTGAGTTAACCAAAGCTCTAGGTAACTTCTTATTTGACAGTGATGATGCGATTATTCGTATCGACATGTCAGAGTTTATGGAAAAGCATTCGGTGAGCCGTTTAGTGGGTGCTCCTCCGGGCTATGTGGGCTATGAAGAAGGCGGTGTATTAACTGAGGCTGTACGTCGTAAACCTTATAGTGTGGTGTTGTTTGATGAGGTTGAAAAAGCCCATCCAGACGTCTTTAACATCTTGCTTCAAGTGTTAGATGATGGTCGATTAACTGACTCACAAGGTCGTGTGATTGATTTCAAAAACACCGTAATCGTGATGACCTCGAACTTAGGTTCAACCGATGTTCGTGAATTAGGTGAAAACCCGTCGAAAGACGAAGTTCGTGCTGTGGTCATGGCTGCTGTATCTGAACATTTCCGTCCTGAATTTGTGAACCGTATTGATGAGCTGGTGGTTTTCCATTCTTTACAAAAAGCGCAAATTCGTGGCATTGCAGATATTCAGTTGGATCGTTTACGTTCACGTTTGGCTGACAAAGACATGAGTTTGGCAGTTGAAGATAGTGCCTTTGAGTTACTTATCGATGCTGGTTTTGACCCTGTATATGGTGCACGTCCTCTAAAACGTGCCATCCAACAACAAGTTGAAAATACACTGGCACAGAAAATCTTGTCAGGCGCGTTCCAACCGGGCGATACGATTGTTGTTCAAGCGGAAGGAGATCACCTAAGTTTTGACAAGATGAAACTCAATTAAAAGGTACAAATTAGCCACGTTCAGTTGTAAAAACAGAAACCCGGTTTAGGCCGGGTTTTTTTATTTTACGCTTTTCGTGATTTTCGTTTAAATACGTAAAGTTGATTGCATTTCATCATTTTCACCCACTAATATGACGCCCGCACGCATCCAACGAGATGGCTGTGTTCTGTAAAACAAAAACAATATCGCGCGTTCATCAAGAATGAATGGCAACAGGAAATTATGATTATGATGGAATTTAAACTGCTTAGGCAGATCAAAAAAGAACCTTATAGTTTATATAAACATACTGGTGACATCACTGTTCAAGAACTCAAACGCATGTATGGTATTTATCAAAAGTATTATGCCAATACCCGTTATGAAATTTTTGAACGCGACTTCTTAGAAAAAACCGGTGTTTTTTTTATTATTGAACCGAAAAATAATCAAATTGTCGGATTTTCGACGGTTATGGAACGTGACTTTGTTGTTGATGGTAAAGCCCGACATGCTTTTTTCAGTGGAGATACCATTATTGAGAAAGAGTATTGGGGAAATCGTGCATTAACTAGAGCAATGTTCCGTTATATTATTAGTTTTAAATTTCGTCATCCAAGAACACCTATATATTGGATTTTAATCTCTAAAGGCTTTAAAACTTATCTGCTCTTAGCCAATAACTACTACAGCTACTATCCACACTATGGTGAGAAAAATGCTCATCTCAAAGACTTTGTTGAATCGTACTGTAAAGAATACTTCTCAGAATATTATAACCACGAAACGGGTCTGCTGAATTTTGGCGAAGACTATCAACCACTCAAAGCAGATGTTGCGCCCATCACCCATGAAATGCGCGAAAATAATACCAAGATAGCTTTCTTTGAAGATAAGAACCCAACTTGGGTCGATGGAACAGAACTTCCGTGCATTGGTGAATTACGCTGGAGCGATTTATACCGTTATGTAAATCGATTCTTAACCAAGACCACCAGTGTGAGTAAACATGACAGCAAGTTACGTTATAAGTCACGTACATTGCATATTGCGACAGGTTCAGACTCGAAGGTGGCCTAATGGGATTGCTTCTCACTATAGCACATCAATTTTTGAATATTGCCTGCCGTAAAGCATTTCAGCGCTATACACAGCAGGCAAATCAGCTGGAAAATGTGCAACGTAAAAAATTAAGTCATTTTTTAAAGCAGCACATTTCGCAAAATTTAAGCTATGAGCAATTTGCCAAAAAATATCCGCTTTCTCGTTATAGCAATTGGAAAAGCCAAATTGAACAATCCAGACAAAGTGGCAAAAATAGTTTGGGGCCTGAAAAAATTGTACGGTTTCAACCGACCAGTGGGTCGAGTGAAGCAATTAAATTCATTCCCTATACTCAGGCTTTTTTAGATGAACTGGATGAGGCTATTGGTTTATGGCTGACTAATTTATATCGGGCACACCCACAACTTAAAAATTCAACGCATTATTGGTCGGTTTCATGGTTGCCTGAAAGCCAGCGAAAGCTTTTAGAAAATAGTAATTTAAATGATGACAGTGCGCTGCTTAATCTGTCGAAGCGAGTGTTGAGTAAAATTACTCAATCGGTACCGACTGAAATTGCGATGGCAAATTCAGCCGAAGATGCCATGTTTGCAACCGCGGTGTATCTCGTTGCAGATAAGCATTTAGGCATGATTTCGGTATGGAGTCCTACATTTGCATTGCAATTGCTGGATATTATTCAAGAACATCAAGCTGAAATTGTACAGGTCTTAAAAACTGGACAATGGCAACGTGATGGTTTGAGTTTTCTGCAAGTTCCGAAATCTTGTCAACAATGCTATCGCTTACAAGACTTGGATTTAACCCAAGCAACGGCGTGGAAAAAACTGTGGCCTAAACTCAGTCTGGTTTCGAGTTGGGATACAGCGAGCGCAGAGCAATGGGCAGTACAGCTACAGCAACGAATTGCAGGGGTGGCATTTGAGGGTAAAGGTTTATGGGCAACTGAAGGCGTAGTGACGATTCCATTTGCAAACCGTTTTACCTTAAGTTATCAGTCACATTTTTATGAATTTATTTTGCAAGACAGCCAAAAAGTGGTGCCATCTTGGCAACTGAAAATAGGCGATATCGTTAGTCCTGTGATTACTACAGGTTCAGGATTAATTCGTTATGTGATTGATGATGAATTAGAAGTCACCGACTTTTATCAGCAAGTGCCATGTTTTAAATTTTTAGGTCGAAAAATGACGGTTGATTTGGTCGGAGAAAAGCTCGACCACAATGCAGCAGTTAAAGTCCTTGCAGAGTTTAAACAAGCGGATTATTTGCCGATTAGTATCTTGGGTATTGAACAATGTTCGGTTAAAAAACCACACTATATTTTACTCAGTGAAGGCAATGTAGATAAACAACCATCCGCTCAAGCACTAGACCGTTTGCTTAAACATAATTTTCATTATGAATTGGCACGCGATCTAGGGCAGTTGGATGAACCTGAAGTGGTACATGTACAAGATGCTTGGGACTACTACAAAACACTAGCCATGAACAATGGCATGATTGAAGGGAATATTAAGCCTGAGCCGCTTAAGAAAATGAAAACAAAAATAATTGAGTATTGAGATGGATATCGATGTGTTAGATGCACCGTTCGACGAAACGGCGTTATATCATTCAAAGAATGAGACTAAGTTTGCGGTTCGAAATGCGACTGTCGAAGATGATGAGCAACTAATGAAAATTAGTGCAGAGACTATGCCAAGCAATGGCATCACATTATCTTATGCGCGTCACCCCAGTTATTTTGATGCCAGCCACGCACAGTATAATCGTCCAGATTTAAAAGTGGTTGTCCCTGTGGAAGATCCATCTATCGTGATTGCGATGATGAATTTGGGATGGCGTTATTGTTATATCAATGGTCAGCCTGACCTGATGCGTTATGTCGCCGATTTAAGAATGAATCCAGCGTATCGTGGTGCTAAAGTCATGCGCTTATTGATGGACTATCTCCATGATGAAATACCACAAGACACGATTTTTGAAAGTGTGGTTTTAAACGACAATATTGTCGCTGCCAGTATTTTACATCATGAAAGATCTGGATTTCCGCTGCCATATTTTTATGATGAAATTCGAACCTTTACCGTTTCACAGGCAGTGAAACCAAAAACTTTCAATCAATATCAATTTAAAACGCTGACTGCTGAACGTGTAGATGAAGCAAATGATTTCATTTTAAAAATGAAAGACCATTATAATTTTTTACCTAGCTATGATTTTAATGCGTTGGTTGATGGTCAAAATCCATTTTGGGCAGGCTTAAATCTGGACGATTTTTATTTGATTTATGATCAGCACAATCAGTTGGTTGGACTCTATGGCTTATGGAATCAAAAGAGTTTTAAACAAACCCGCGTAATCGACTATTCGCGTTCATTAAAGTTGATGAAGCCGTTTTATAATGCCTATGCCAGTGTGCGTGGTGTTTTATCACTGCCAAAAATTCATGGAACCTTTGATTATTTAATGTTGCATAGTCCGCTATGTCATCCTGAACATCTGGACGTATTTGCAAGTTTGATTTTTCATGCAAAACAGCAGACAAAGCAACGTGGTAAAGAAACCTATTGTATTACTTTGGCAGAGAAGGACCCACGTATTGAGTGGATGAAAAATACGACCTCACATGTGTTAAAAGCCAAGCACTATTTTCATAGTTTTAAAGCCAATCCATACGCTGCTTTTGATCGTAAACGTATTAGTTATTTTGAAGTTGGGCGTATATAGAGGAAGTGATAACGATCAAAAAATCAATTAAAACTGCCAAATCAATCATTTAAAATCATTCTAATTGTGTACTTATGTAACTGAGTTCTTCAGTATACTGCGCAAAGAATAATCAGAATGAGAAAGACATGTCGAAGTTGATGTGGGGAATTGGCAGTTTAGCGGTGCTTTCAGCAGCAGTGGTGGGAGGGAATTTATATGCAGATAAATCTCTTGCCCAATTTTATACACAGAATAATTGGTCCGCAGCTGTACAAGATGTTGATGTAAAGTACAGCAATTATCAAATGGGCTTGATGGGTGGAACAGTCGATTGGGTATTAACCCTGAAAACAGACCCGTGTAAACCGAAAGAAGTGATCGTGTTGAAGGGTACAGATCAGATTCAACGTGGGTTGAAAGGCTATAATATCAACTCGAATTTTAAGATTGTTCAACAACAAAGTACGTCCGAATATGCCAAGCTTTTTGGCACGGACTTAACGGCAAAAACGTTGGTCAATTGGATTGGTCAAAGTAAAACAGATTTACAGATTCCTGCATTTAAAACGACTGCACAAGGTGCAACAGTACAAGCTGATGCAAGCCAATTGCAAATTCGGATCAGTAGTTTACCGGGGCAAGTCACTAAGGTATCTGAGCTTTCAATCCATTTACCTGTGGTTCGGTTGAGTGAAGGTCCAATGCAAACCATGGTGCAAAATTTTTCGATGAAGACCAATCAAGGTCTAAATCAGAAAAATCTTGAAAATGGCTTTGTTGAAATCCAAGCGGGTTCTATCAAACGTTTAGATCAAAAGTTCTCAGGCGGCATGCGTGGTATGCAACTGCGTTGGGAGACCGAACTAAATAAACATGATGTGGACTTTGAAGGCTACTTAAAAGCTGATGAGATGGATTTCCCAGGTTCACCAGTCACCAAAGATTTCGCACTAAATTTGGCATTACATAAAGTCAATCTAGATAAAGTTCGTGCATTTAGTGAACTTTTGCATCAGGTGGAAAATTCATGCGATGCAGTGAGTGAATCAAGTGAAGAAATGACTCAAGCTTTCTTAGCTATCGCAAGCCAAGGTTTTGATTTTGAGTCTAAAGATAACTCGATCAGTATTGGTGGAGGTAAAGCCTCTGCAAATGTCGTGGGGAAAGTCATGCCGGGTCACCATGCCTCAATGGAGTCTTTTATTAAAATGGTGCCGAGCTTACTGGATTTTCAAGCAGACTTAAGTTTTGATAAAAATATGATGACTGCAATCATGAATAACTTTTTGCAATTACAGGGCAAAAGTTTGTCAGGACAGGAAGCTGAAGCCATGTTTGCTGGTTTTGAAACATCAGGGCAAGGCAAGCGCGATGGCGATAACATGGTCATGAGTATGCAATATAAGTTCGGTCAAAAGCTTTTTGGTCAAGCCATACAAAAGAAATAAGCAACCAGTAGTGAGTAGTTAAGTTTAAAAAATATAAAACCGTCATAGATTGGCGGTTTTGTATTTTTGGCTACAGAATTATGATTTTCAGTTTATCGGAACACAGCGGCCTAGCCATTGTTGAACAGTTGAAAAGTTGCTAGCGTCAATGGGCAACTAGCCAATGAAAACAACAATAGGAAAGACACCATGTCACACGATTATTTTTTTAGACGGAAACTTGTTCATTCATCCATGCCTAAATGTTCTTGGGTAAAACACAGTCTTATTAGTAGCATTTTTCTGATCGCTGTTCAGTCTACAGTTTTTGCGGGTACTTCAATTTCAGATCAACGTTTGTCGAATGAAACGCAAGGTAAAAAACAATTTAGTTAAGAAACCTTAGATATTATTGAGAGTGAAGCAGCTAAACCCAAAGAAGAGCAGCAGAACAATTCAAATCATAAATCTAATCGTAATAATAAGATCATTCAGGAGACCCAGCTTGAAGGCTCAACCATGAGTGATTATTTGCTTCAAAAGAAAAGGGCAGCGGATCAGGTCGGGTTAATACAATCTCCTGAAGTTGCACCGATTAACCGTATTGTGCTGCAAGAGCGACATGAAAATATTCGAGTAACGTATCCAGATGGAGTCGTGGTTGAAATGAAGCACTGACGTGCTTCATTTCATAGATCAGGAATTTCTAAAGTCAAACCTTAGATTTGTGGATGAGTGATTTTCCATGCACGGTGAATTTTGGTATTACGTTTAAAGTCTAGGCCAATGGTTTCATTGCTGATTTCTTCAACGTCAAACATTGCCATGATCACATCGTCCATCTCAAAACCACGGTAGTTGTTTGAGAAGTAAAGCGTTCCGTCAGTGGTTAAACGGTTCATGGCACGTTTAAGCAAAGACATATGGTCGCGTTGGACATCAAACGTACCATAGAACTTTTTAGAGTTAGAGAATGTTGGTGGGTCAATAAAGATCAGGTCATATTGCTCGTGACCTTCTTTCAACCATTCAAAACAGTCGCTAGAGAAGAACTGATGTTGTTCATCTGCATGATCTACTGTCAAACCATTCAGTACAAAGTTCTCTTTAGACCAGTTTAGGTAGGTATTTGACAAATCGACACTGGTCGTACTTGCTGCACCGCCAAGCGCTGCATGTAAGCTCGCTGTAGAGGTATAGCTATATAAGTTCAGGAAGTGTTTACCTTTGGCTTCTTTGGCAATACGTAGACGCATTTGACGATGGTCAAGGAACAAACCTGTATCGAGGTAGTCTGTTAGGTTCACCAAAATCTTTGCTTTGCCTTCTTGAACGATAAAACGTTTAGACGCAGTACTTTGTTTGGTGTACTGATTTTTACCTTCTTGGCGGGCACGTGTTTTAATGAAAATCGCATCACGACCTAAGCCTGTCACTGCACGAATCGCTTGCAGTGCTAAGTTAAAGCGTTTTTTGGCTTTCTCAGGGTCAATTTTTTTCGGTGGTGCGTATTCTTGTACGTGTAAACGATCACCATACAAATCTACTGCGACATTAAAGTCTGGTAAATCGGCATCATATAAACGTAAGCAGAAAATATTTTCTTTAACTGCCCATTTTTTAAGATTCTGCATGTTTTTTTGCAGACGGTTAGTAAAGTCTTCTGCACCTTCAATTTTTTCAAATTGTTGAGGTTCCCAATGCTCGAGGAAAGGCTTTTGAACTGCTGCAGGTTTGACTGTACCAAAACGGACGTAAATTGGGAGCTTACCATTCATCAAACGCAAAATTTGCGGATCATTAAAGGCAAGGACATCGGCCTGTTCAACTTGTGCTGCAATAATCGCAGCAGGCTGATTTGGGAAGTTCTTTTGTAATAATGCCGATAGACCTAAATACAGTGCGCGGTTAGAGGCTTTATCACCTAAACGCTCGCCGTATGGAGGATTAGTGACAACAAAGCTTTTCTTACCTGTTGCTTGGAATTCTGGCCAGTCTGCAAGTGTACGTTCTTCAATTTTAATTTGATCAAGTACAGATTCGAAACCTGCAGCAATAATATTTTGTTTGGTCGCTTTTACCGCTTCCCAGTCTGCATCAAATGCATAGAATTGTGGGAGAGGATTTTCAAGTGCAGCTTTATGACGCTCAGCCGCTTCGCCTTTAATTGACATCCAAAGTTCATGGTCATGACCATTCCAACCATTAAAACCAAAACGACGAACAAGGCCTGGTGCGCGGTCAGTCAAAATCATTAAAGATTCAATGATAAAGGTCCCTGAACCACACATTGGGTCCAAGATAATATCGGGTTGATGTTGTTTAAGTTTTGCTTTCTGTAAGATAGCAGCCGCTAAGTTTTCTTTAATCGGTGCATCTGTCATGTAGCGACGGTAGCCGCGTTTATGCAGAGAGTCACCTGATAAATCTAAGCAATAAGTATGTTCAGTTTTGCCAGCTAATACATACAACGTAATTTCAGGTTGCTTAATGTCAATGCTAGGACGTTTGCCCACAGCTTCCATAAAGGAATCGACCACACCATCTTTGACACGTAAAGTTGCGAACTGAGAATTGACTTTAATGTCACGTTCGATGTGTAAACGAACGGCAAATGTACTTTGTGGTGCAAAAATAAGTGACCAGTCAAAGTTTATTGCACCTTCATAGAGCTCTTCCGCTACATCACGTGCATCATGCGTGAACTCTAATTCATGTGTATGAATTGGAGTGAGTACACGAGAAGCCAAACGTGACCACATGCAAATACGGTATGCATCTTCAAGTGTGCCTTTGAATACAAGACGACCCGGGAACTGTTCAATATTTTGAACACCTAAACCTTCAATTTCCTCGCGGAGTAAGGTTTCCAGTCCATCTGCACAGGTAACCCAATATGTAGAAAGACGCGGTTTCGAATTCATGTAAATTTCCAAAGGCAAAAAAGCAATCGCATATTTTAACGTATTTTCGTGGATTTGGGCGGACGATATTGCGCTGAAACGGGAGAAATATCGGTAGATTTGAATGACTTTACCAAATTTATTCTGCGTACATTGTGAGAAATATCACTTAATGGTACAAAAATTGCTATAACCCTGATCAAAATTCGATCTTTATAATATTGATATCATTAGGGGTATTTATGACAGGGCTGGCAATCAATAGTCAATCAAACGCATTTTCAATTGCAACTTTAATCTATGCGCGCTTACGTCGTGTGTCAGGTCGGGTTATTGACGCATTATATGTGGTTGAGAATGTCGAATACGCACGCTTTGTTTCTAACTTGGCTTTGGAAACGGCCGATCCTGAATTATCTCGTTTGGTTGCGCGGCTTTACAGCGAGTTGAATTTGCATGAAGCTGCCGTTTCTGAAGCAGAGGAACTGACGGACAGTTCAGTACAGCCTGAAACGGCAGAAATATTAATGAGCGAACCGACTGCGGAAGACATCTGTAAAGCACAGGTTGCACATCGTTATATTGGCGCATTGCGTTAATTCAATCCCGCTGTGAGCAGCAGCATAAATTTCCTGCTGCACACCGCCTGAAGTATCAACCATCTTTCCATGTTTCAAGAGCTGTTGAACTGTGCAGAAGGCGGTTGTTCATAGCTGAACTTTATCTGTTTGAAAGTATTCAATTCAATCAAAAATAAGGACAGATAGAAGTCCTGTTTGAAGGCTTTTTGAAAGGGGAAAGGTGAAGTTTAAATTAAAACGTTTAATTTATCTAATTGAAATGATAGATAGGAATTTGAAAATTCATTTTGAATAACATCATGAGTTTGCATTGAACGTTGAAAACTTCAACTGCCATTTGCCAAGATTCTCTGTATAATGCGTTAACTTAACGATAAGGAATCTCTCATGCACTTGGCGGCATTGCATACACCGAGCCAGATTCAACTCAACCAAGATGGTAACTTAAAACATTTCCTCACCATCGAAGGCCTTTCTAAAGAAACTCTCACAAAAATATTGGACACTGCACAGTCCTTTTTTAATGACCAAAATCAGCTGATTACCAATAACCTTTTAGAAGGTCGTACGGTGATGAACCTGTTTTTTGAAAATTCAACACGTACCCGAACCACTTTTGAAGCGGCAGCAAAACGTCTGTCTGCAAACGTATTGAACATTGATATTGCACGTTCAAGTACATCAAAAGGCGAGACACTGCGTGATACCTTGTGGAATTTAGAAGCGATGGCGACCGACATTTTTGTGGTTCGTCATTCATCGTCAGGCGCGCCGCACTTTATTGCCAAAGATGTTTGTCCGCATGTGGCAATCATCAATGCAGGCGATGGCCGTCATGCGCATCCTACGCAAGCCATGCTGGATATGTTGACGATTCGCCGTGAAACCAAAAAGAATTTTGAAGATATTTCCATTGCCATTATTGGCGATATTAAGCATTCACGTGTTGCCCGCTCAGATGTCGCTGCATTGCAAACGTTGGGCTGTAAAGACATTCGTGTCATTGCGCCAAATACTTTGCTGCCTTACGGTTTTGATGATTATGGCGAAGGCATTCGTCTGTTCAACAATATGGAAGCCGGCATTCAAGACTGCGACGTGATTATTACTTTACGTATTCAAAATGAACGTATTGATTCTCCTGCGCTGTCATCTCAAGCCGAATTCTACAAAATGTACGGTTTGAATAAAGAGCGTTTGGCTTTGGCAAAACCTGACTGCATCGTGATGCATCCGGGACCAATGAACCGTGGTGTTGAAATTGACTCGAGTATTGCCGATGGTGCTCAGTCGGTGATTTTACATCAGGTGACCAACGGTATTGCGGTGCGTATGGCGGTACTGGCTTTGGCAATGCAAGGTCAGTTGCAAGAAAAAGGTTTAATTGAAGCGATTGCGGTTTAAGGGATAGTCATGAGTATTGTTAAAGTTGAAAATGTACGTGTCTTAGATCCAATTAATCAAACTGACAGCGTACAGACGGTTTATATTGAAAATGGCCGATTGGTTGCCGATAGCAATGCCGCTGAAACCATTGATGGTCAAGGCAAATGGCTGATGCCAAGTATGGTTGATCTCTGTGCGCGTTTGCGTGAGCCGGGTCAGCAGCAGCATGGCACTTTAAAGTCAGAAGGTAAGGCTGCGCGTGCGAATGGTATTTTGCATGTGTTTACCCCGCCAGACTCTAAACCGATTGTGCAGGACAATGGCGCATTGATTCATGGCCTGGTGGAAAAAGCCATGCTGGACGGCGGCATTTATCTGCAGGTGATTGGCGCGCAAACTCAAGGTTTGTTAGGCAAGCAGCCGGCGAATATGGCAGGTTTGAAAAAAGGTGGCTGTACTGCGGTATCGAATGCCAATGCGCCATTTATGGACGATGATGTAGTGATTCGCACCTTGGAATATGCTGCGGGTCTGAACATGACCGTTGTGTTCTATGCCGAAGAGCCGCAGATTGCCAAAGATGGCTGTGTGCATGAAGGTTTTGTCGCATCTCGTCAAGGTTTGCCGATGATTCCTGCATTGGCGGAAACCGTAGCCATTGCAAAATACTTATTGATGATTGAAGCTACTAAAGTGCGTGCGCACTTTGGTCTGTTGTCATCAGGCGCATCCGTTGAATTGATTAAACAGGGCAAAGCGAAAGGTTTGCCGGTCACTTGCGATGTAGCCATGCACCAATTGCATTTAACGGATCAGTTGATTGACGGCTTTAATTCACTTGCGCATGTTCGTCCGCCGCTGCGTTCTGAGCAAGATAAAGACTTGCTCCGCCAAGCAGTGAAAGACGGTGTGATTGATGCGATCTGTACGCATCATGAGCCGCTGAGCAGCTCTGCGAAAATGGCGCCTTTTGCTGAAACACAACCTGGTTTTACCGCATTTGATACCTATGTACCTTTTGGTATTCAACTGATTCAAGAAGGCCTATTAAGCCCACTGGAATGGGTTGAGAAAGTTACACTCGCACCGGCAAAAGTGGCCAATATGCAACAGCGTTGGGCAGATGAAGCGGGTTGGGTACTGGTCGATCCAGAGCTTGAGTGGACTATTAATAAAGACACGATTGTATCAAATGGTAAGAACACACCATTAATTCAGCAAACGGTAAAAGGTAAAGTAGTTCACGCTTTTTATGCCGTTTAAGCGCACGCTCAACATGGAAATTTGTTGATTCTCAGAATTTTGATTAGACATTAAAAAGTCAGCTTCGGCTGGCTTTTTTAGTGAAGATTGAAAATAAAAGAAGAAATTAAAGCGTTGACAAGTCCGAACAAATTATTACATTTGATCAAAAAATAAGCATATAAACTGAAGTACATATGAAAATAATGACAACTGCATGGAGTACAAATATGAGTATAGATTTATTAGCGCTGATTAAGCAGCACGTCTCCTCGATTGTGCTGGACGGTGATACACAATATTTAACTGAAAAAAATTCAGCCATTAGCCAGTTTATTCCATTCCTGTTAAATATTTTTCGATCCAAACCTGAATTTATTGATGCCTTTCAAAAACAGTTAAATCCACGAATTAGTGATATTTTCTCGGCGAATCCCACATTAAAAGATCAATTTCTGCAACATCTTGGTGGCGGTGCTGCTCCAGCGTCAGAAATAGAGCAGACCTTGAATCATTCGATCGCCCCAACCATAGGGGTGCTTGAAAATGAAGCGGGTTCATCTGATCCTGTCGCAATCACGCATTTACTTGATAATCATGTAGATAGCATTTTGGCGGCACTACCACAATGGGCAGTGCCTTTACTCGCAGGTTTAGGGGTAAACACTGCAGCTGGCCGTACATTACACCAAGCGCCTGTTGTTGAACCAACACCTGTTATCGTTGAAGAAAAACGCTCGAATTGGTTATTACCAATTATTGCGCTGCTTATATTATTGGGTCTGATCGCATTTTGGTTTAAGTCTTGTACTAATAAAGAAGAACCAACCACCTCTGCAACAACGGTTGCACAGCCTGCTGCATCTCAGCCAGCACATTTGCAATTTAGCACCGGTACAGATGGGCAGTTAACCAACTGTCAAATTCAAACTGGTGATTCAAATTATCTTGAAATTTTGCAGCAACAAGTCAAACAGATCTTTAACTTTAATACGGGCTGTGGTGCTTCATCTGATGCCAGTTACCATACGCAATTTATTGATCAAGATACCATTCCAACGGTTCTGCAAAAACTTAAAGGTGTGCCAAATACCACTTTAACCTGGACAGAAAATCAGTTATCAATTTTGTCGCAAAATCCTGCGGATGCTCAAAACCTTGCCAATCAAATTAAGCCTTTAGCAAAAAATATGACGGTATTGGTTCAAGAAGGTGTGAGTGAACAAACTGCAGTAGATAACAGTATTACTGATGCACAAAAAGCATTAGCGAGTATTAACCCTGAACAAGTTCGTGCTCTAGATGTTGCGACTGCGCTGAACTTACAAATTATTAATTTTGCGACAGGTTCATCTGATATTCCTGACGTGAATAAATCGATTTTGGATCAAGCGGCAGCGTTAATGCAGCGCGCTACAGAAGTACATCTGACTGTACAAGGTCATACCGATGCTGTGGGTAATGCGGAAGCGAATAAAGCTTTATCGCAAGAGCGTGCACAAGCTGTGGTGGATTACTTGGTGTCGAAAGGCGTTGATCCTGCACAGCTTCAAGCGGTGGGTTATGGTCAAGAAAAACCGGTAGCAGAAAACAGCACCAAAGAAGGTCAATTCAAAAACCGTCGTATTGAGTTTGAAGTTTTAAATACCGAGAATGGCAAAGTACGAGATGTTACCAATGAAGGCGTGACTGAAAAGGCCAATTAAAACCGTACTAAATGAGATGATATATAAAAAATCCCTGCACATGCGGGGATTTTTCTCGTCAAAGCGCTGTAATTTTGAGTAAAATACGCCCGAAGAATAAAATCATAATGGTACTTATACAATGAAAAAAATAGTCATCACGAGCCTCATGTTGTCTGCGGCATTAATATCCGGCTGTGATAATTTTAAAAATAAAAAAGATGCTGAAGCCAAAACGGAAGCGCCTGCTTTGGAAGATTGGAGTTGTACTGCACAAGCCAATATCGACCAATTGCAAGATCACTTAAAAAACGAATATCTCAAAGAATTAAACAAAGAAATACGTCAGTCCGATTATGAAGCCGATCAGCAACTCATGGATCTGATTGTAAAAAATCTAAAATTTAACATTCAAAATGTCACGACTTTAACTGAAGATCCTAATAAAGCCAAAACATTGGAATGTAGCAGTCAACTGTTGGTGGTTTTCCCGAAAGGATTACAAAAGCGTGCTGAAAACGCCTTTGCTGAACGACCATGTGACGAAGGCTGTGAAGAACGTGGTAATTATACTTTGAATGATTCACTCGAAGATGGTGAGTCAGGCTTAAGCATGGACAATGATCAGCTTAAAGGGAACTTTAGCTATAGCATCACTAAAACGGACAAAGATGGTTTAAGTTTAAGTGTCCCAAGTCAAAATGACGTAATTGATAGCGTTGTAACAGTGACACGTCATGCGGTGCTATATGCGGCATATAGTGCTCAAAATAAGCGAAACGAAGAATCCTATCAGCAAGGGATGGAGAGTCAATCTCAACAAATGAGCCTTGCACAAAAGGCAATGGATATTCGAAAAAAAGAGCTAGATCAGGATAATGCCAAAGTGGTGGATCGTCTCAATCAGACTTGGGATCGTTTTAGTGATGAACAAAAGGCGCAGTTACAGCAAGATCAAGCAGACTGGTTTGAAAAGCGTGATATCGACTGTAAAGTGCTTGCACAAAAAAGTGTTTATTCATTAAATGAAAGTGAAAAAGAGACTTATCAAAAGCATTCGCAATACTGGGATGATGCGATGAATACGCAAAATCAAGAGTTGCAATATACCAAATGTTTTAATCAGAAAACTACAGAACGAATTGTGTATTTAAATAACGTGTTTAATTGATCTAAAAGAAGAAAAGCCCTCAATTGAGGGCTTTTCTTTGAATCTTAGTTTATTGCTTGATGATCAAAACAGGAATTGGGCACTGCGTTAAAATATTTTGTGCCACGCTGCCTAGCATGGCTTTTTTCAAACCTGTGCGTCCATGTGAACCCATGATGATTAAATCCGCAGAGATTTCATCAGCCACTTGTAAAATCCCTTCAGTTGGCGATACACCATGAATCAAACGAGTTTTAACTTCGATACCATCACGTACAAAGGTTTGTTTGATATCTTCTAAACGCAGCTGAGCACTTTTTTCAGCCTGCATAAAATATTCAGTGATTGCAGGTGCAACAGCATAGAAATCGACACCAACGAATGGATCAACAGCAACAACACTAACAATGGTCACTTGTGCATTTTGACTTTTAGCCAAGCTGAGCGCATGTTCAACAGCAGAATATGAAATTGGAGATTCATCCACAGGGACTAAAATTTGTTGATATTGACTCATATCTGCTTCCTTAATATTTTAAATGTTATCAATCTAATCTTGCTCTATTCACGATATTGTATGAATTAGACAAAAGGGTAAGCTTTTTGGTGAAGGGTGTGCTGAATAGAAAAAAGCCCACATGATGTGGGCTTAGTCATCTTAAGCTTTTACAACCAACACAGGTAATTCAGTATTACTGAGTACATCTTGTGCGAAGCTGCCGAGTAGCATTTTCTTAAAGCCTTTACGACCATGTGAACCCATCACAATCAAATCGGCTTTGACTTCATTGGCTGCTTCTACGACACCTTCAGCAGAAACTTGGCCTTTAATAATCTTACTTTGTGCTTCTACACCCACTTCAGTTGTAATTTGCACAGCTTCTTTTAATGCGGATTCTGCATTTGCATAAGCTTGTACGAAATATTCTTTCATGATTGATGAAGAATAATAGAAGTCTGCATCGGTAAATGGGTCTTCAGCAACAAGGCTGATTAAAGTGAGTTGGCTGTTAAACGCCTTGGCAATAATTGCAGCTTTTTTAACTGCAGAAAACGAGATTTCTGAACCATCGACAGGTACTAAAATGTTTTGATATGACATGGAACAATCTCCTGTAATTTTGCTTTTAAACCCTATAGATTATTGATAACACATTGTCGTGAATGGTTCAATTTATTAATCTAAAAAATATTGTAAATTCATAAAATTACATAAATTAATGTCGATAAGTCGTCAAATAAATCTGAGCGAAAAACTCGGACTTTGCTCAAAAAATATTAAAATAAAATCGACTAATTTTCTCGGATTTTGAGCCTAAAAGATCAATATGAACTTTATAAAAATAAGCCTAAACTATATACAGTTTTAAATCTTAGATTTATAACAGAATTGATGCGATTGGATAGTTAGATATGTCATATAAAGTAGGGTTGGTTGTACTCAGCATGTGTTCAGTGTTGCATTTGTCTGGTTGTCAAAACACGCAAAGCAGTACCAAAGTGATTGCAGGTGCATTTAACTTATCGACACAAGTCCAAAAGACCTTTATCAACCTACATGCACCTGACAATGTTATTGTGCAGTCAAATATTCAATATCTACAAAATCCAAATTTAAGCTTGGATATCTATCAACCTGAAACAAGTACGGTTATTGCACCCAGACCAACGATTATTTGGATCCACGGTGGCGGTTGGGTCTCAGGTTCAAAAGAGCATGCAGGTGGATATTTTAAACGGCTCGCAGCCCAAGGTTATAATGTGGTTTCGGTTCAATATCAGTTTGCACCTGAAGCCATTTATCCCGTACAGCTCAACCAAATTGATGCTGCATTGACGTTTTTAAATCTACATGCGGCACAATATGGCATTGATTCGCAAAATATGTATATGGCAGGGGATTCTGCAGGTGCAAATATGGCCAGTCATTATGCCGCCTTGGTTACGAATCCAGATTTTGCGCAAGCGTCAAAGATTCAACCTCTATTAAAGCCTTCACAGCTTAAAGGGCTGATTTTGCATTGTGGTATTTATGATTTAAACAGCTTTGTAAATACTGCACCCGCAGAGATTGGACTGATCGAGTGGGGCGTCTATAACTTAGTTCAGGCGTATACCGGAGACAAAAAAGATGATGTCGAGTTTTTAACGCATATTTCAACAGCCTCAAATATTAATGCAAATTATCCGCCTGTACTTATCAGCGGTGGCAATAAAGATTTTTTAACCAAAACGCAATCTGAGCCTTTTGTAGAAAAATTGAAGGCAAATAATGTACCTGTGACGGCGGTATTTTATCCAGATTCGAAAGAATATTTGGTACATGAATATCAATTTATGATGAGTAAAAAGGCTAGCCAGCAGACCTTTGATCGCACTTTAGAATTTTTGCAACAACACGTACAGTCCGTTAAAAATTAAAAATAGGCTTAAAATGCTTGCAGAATAATCTTTAACTTAATAACATACCTACCAGTTGGTATGTTTGTTTTGGAATGAATAATGAATTCGGTAACATTGGCGTATGGCTTACTGTCATTGGCGATTATCTCAGAAGTAATTGGTTCGACATTTTTGGTGAAGTCAGAAGGCTTTACCAAACTTGCGCCTTCATTGGCTGTCGCAGTTTTATTCTGTTTGGCATTTTATTTATTGTCTCAGGTGATTAAAGTCATACCACTTGGTATTGCTTATGCCATTTGGGCAGGCGTTGGTATTGTTTTAACCGCACTAATTGGCTACTTTATCTTTCGTCAAAGTTTAGACCTCCCAGCCATGTTAGGGATAGGCCTGATTGTTTCAGGTGTGGTCGTGATCAACCTGTTTTCAACTTCAGCTGGACATTAATATGGATAATCCGCATCAGCGCAAGAAAGAGCCTCAACTGATACGCCAAAGTATTTTGCAGCATGCAATCCGTCTTGCTGCAGATAAAGGTGTCAACGGGGTGTCGATTCAAGCCGTTGCGGATTTAGTTGGGGTTACAAAAGGTGGTGTATTTCATCATTTTTCAAATAAGCAAAAGCTCTTAGAGTCCATGATTGTGATGCTTTTGGCTCAATTAGACGAGGTCGTTGACCGATTAATTGACGAAGACCCTGAGCCATACGGTCGTTTTACCCGAGCCTATATTGAAATTACTTTAGAAAAACAAATCATGGGTTTGCAACAGTCATGGTCTGCGATTTCGATGACCATGCTGACTGATAAAACTTTTAATGAATATTGGATTGAATGGATGAACTCACGTTTAGAACGACATCATCAGACCGATTCGGATATAAAACTCAAAATTGTTCGTTATGCAGCTGATGGTATTTGGCTCACCGCTTTTACAGAAGTGGAAGACGAAAGTGAAACCCAATTATTAAAACAAGAACTGATCGCCCGAACGTATCGAGCGAAATAGATTAAATAACTGATGTTATAAACGTAAAAGTAATTACGCATTTTTAAAATGATTTTTAAGTCTATTCGACGGAGTCTTACATCTAGGGATTGAATAGATGGATTAGCCTTCGGCTGGAGGTACTCTTACGAAACGTTGTTTCTCATTCGGCAAAATGAGAAGCGCGCTTCGTAAGGAAACCATCTTGCGGAGCATTGCTCCCCACCGCAAAACTCGTTCACTAGTGTCTAATTATTCAAAATATCGCAAAAATATTTTTGATTAGAAGTAGTCCTATCTCAAACACTTGCGGATGACGTTACCGTGTATCATTCTTTTATTTGAAGCAAATTATTTAACTGAGGACTTAATTTCTTTTATATTTGAAAATAGCATGCACGACTAAACCAAAGACCAAACCCCAAAATGCAGAGCCAATACCAAAAAACTGTACGCCCGATGCACTAAACAAGAAGGTGAGTAGAGCGGCTTCACGTTCGCTAGCTTCTTGGAAAGCAATGACGATGTTGTGTCCAATGGTGCCAAGTAGGGCAATCCCTGCTAAAGCGGTAATAAACACCAGTGGAAAAGCGGTTAAGAAACTCACCAAAGTGGCTGCAAACAGGCCCATCAAAATATAAAAAAAGCCACAGGTCATACCTGCGATATAACGTTTTTTCTCATCGGGGTGGGCTTGGTCATCTAGACTGATGGCCGCACTAATCGCAGCAATATTGACACTAAAACATCCAAATGGCGCGAGTAGCGTTTGGGCTGTCCCAGTCCAACCGATCAGTTGATTAACGTGGGGTTGATAGCCATAACTTTTAATCATGGCTAAACCCGGTAAATACTGAGAGGCCATATTGATTACAAAGAGTGGTAGCGCTAAACCCAGTATTGCTGAGATCGAAAATTCAGGTGTAACCCAAACCGGCTGTGCGAGTTCTAAATTAAGCGCCGGTAATTGAAAGCCAAGTAATAATGGACAAAGCATGATGCCAATAATCACTGTGATGACAATGCTATAACGCGGTAATAATCGTTTACTGAGGACATAAGCCGCCAGTAAACCAAGAACGAATGCCCATTCATTTTGTAAACTGACAAATAGCTCAATGCCAAATTTTAGAAGTACGCCCGCCAACATTGCACTGGTGAGACTTTGCGGGATATAGCGCAGTATTTTTTCAAAAATGCCTAAAAATCCGAGTACTGCTGTCAATAGGCCACAGACCAAGAAAGCACCTAGGGCGGCATTCATGCTGTAACCATTTGCAGTCGCTAAAATCAGTGCCAGTCCTGCAGTGGACCATGAAGTCGCAACGGGATATTTAAATTTCCAAGACAGAATCAGCCCGCTTAAGCCGATACCCAAACCTAGAGCCCAAAACCAAGAGGTGATTTCTGCAGTGTTGGCACCGAGCAATTGTGCGGATTGGATCACCAAAACAGCCGAGACACTGATCCCGACTAAGAATGTAATAAAACCTGCAAAAGCGGCTGGAATGGAAAAGTCTTGGAGTAGTTTTTGCATAATGATCGAGCTATGAGTATTGTTGGCGCAGATTTAAGATGACATTTTTCAGGATGATACGCTCAAGTCCTGTACAGTAAAAGTGCTCATCGAGATATTATGGAAATACTTTATTTATTCACAAACGACACTTTAACAAAAGGCACTTTAATAGAACGAATCGACAACCCACATTGAGGATGTTTTATCCATTCAAAACTTTAAAGGGATATGGAATTTCCTAAGAAAAAACAGTACTACTTTGCCCATGTCAGTTACATGGTAGATGTCGCAAGCTTTAGACCGAATCCACAAAATAGAAGACCAACCGCTGTCACGCAGCATGCCGTAAATTTATAACGATGGCTAAAATAGGTAGCCAGTTTTGCACCCGAAAAGATCAAAATCGTTAAATAGCTCATACTGATAATTTGCAGCACGATCGCGAGTGCGGTAAATGTAATCGCAGGATATGGATATGCAGGATCGACGAATTGTACAAAGAACGATAAGTAAAAAAGAATGGCTTTAGGGTTTAAAATACTGATGGTTAATGCAGTCTTAAACGGTTTCAGTTCGCTCAAACTCAGTTGTTTGGTGTCGAGTTGTTCTGGCGTTTGAACGGCATTCCAAGTTTGGTAGGCAGCCTTGAAAAGTTTGATACCTAAATAACTTAAATACAGCGCACCCACAATTTTTAATAATAAGAATAACCAAGGGAAGGCATGAAGTAAGGATGCAGCGCCGAGAGCAGTGAGTAAGATTAAGATCAAATCGCCAGTATAAACGCCAAAAGCACCTAAATAGCCGACCTTAATGCCATAGCGAGAAGCAACAGACATGACATAAAGTGAATTTGGCCCGGGTAAAATCACAATTAATATCGTACCAATAATAAAGGTCGTTAAGTCTGTGATTCCAAACACTGAAGACACTCAAATAAAAAACCGAAGCTGTAGTATACAACTTCGGTTCTAGAGGAAACTGAAAATTTCTAATTTAAGCTTTTATTTCAGCATCTAAGCCAAAAGTTTGACGCAGTAAGCGACTTAATTGCTCACGAGCTTTAATAAAACCATCAATACCGCCTTGTAATAGTTGGAAAGACATTAAGTCTTTTTCAACTTCAGCTTTGAAAGTTTGCTTGTCGAGCACTTGTATGTCGTGTTGACAGTGTGCATGCGCATGATGATTAGACAATTGCACTTCAACGGTACGCTGATCTTTTTCCAATTCTGCCAATAAATTCGGTGAAACCGTCAATAAATCACAACCTGCTAAACCAAGCACTTGATCGATACTACGGAAACTAGCACCCATAATTTCAGTTTTGATGTCATGTTGTTTGTAGTAGTGGTAAATCTGCTTAACTGATAACACGCCTGGATCTTTCTCAATCGGGTAGCTATCCACATTTTCAGCTTTTTTGTACCAATCTAAAATACGGCCGACAAATGGCGAAATCAGCGTGACTTGAGCATCTGCACAGGCTTGAGCTTGATGTAAGCCAAACAATAGCGTTAGATTGCAGTGAATGCCTTCGGCTTCAAGGGCTTTAGCGGCTTGAATGCCTTCCCACGTTGAGGCAATTTTAATTAAGATGCGGTTTTGATCGATACCATACTGTGCATATAAAGCCAGTAACTCTTTGGCTTTTGCAATGGTGGCATCAGTATCATAAGACAAGGCTGCATCGACTTCTGTAGATACACGTCCTTCGATCAATTTTAAAATTTCTACACCAAATTTGACCGTAAGAATATCGATGGTGCGCTCAACCAGCTCATCATTTTGATAACCTTCTTTACGCGCTTGTTCAAAAGCACTTTCAATCAGTTCTATATTTTCAGGTTGATTTGCCGCTGCTGTAATTAAAGATGGATTTGTGGTCGCATCCAATGGACGGAATGTATTAATCGCAGCTAAATCACTGCTGTCAGCAACAATCGTTGTTAGGCTTTTTAATTGGTTTAACGCATTTTGAGTCATTTGAAATCTAGTTCTTAATGTTCTTGGTGTACATACTTTTATAACACAATCTGTTTAGAACCCAACCAAAAACCGCCCAATTAGGCGGTCTAAATCGTAGTTTTTCGTGAATTTCGGATGTGATTAATCAAAAAATGAGCAGCCGAGCCGAGTGGTTTTTCACGGTTCCAGACCAAGTCGACGAAATATTCAAATTTGGGTGTGAAATCTTGAAAGCTTAAGATTTTGAGTTGATCTTTGAGCGTCGGATTTTCATTAAACATCTCTAATGGAAGCACACCCCAACCCAGACCTTGAATAATCATCGAACAAGCAGAGTGGTGGTTATCTGTACGCCAACTGTGTTTGGAAAATAACAACTCTGGTTTGATACTTTTATCACGACTTGCAACCACGATTTGCCGACTTTGCAAAATTTGCTCAAAACTGACTTGCTTAAATTTCGACAGGCCATGTTTTGTCGCAGCAACAGGAACCAATGCTTCACGTTTCAATTCGACAAATTGTTCATAACTCTCAAGCTGTTCACGTTCAAACATTAGAGCAAGCTGTGCTTGACCTAGTAATAACATCTTTTGGGCATCTTCTTGAGGCGCAGAAAAAATATTGATTTGCAAAGATGGAAAATGAGCTTCTAGCAAAGAGATATAGTCGGTCCACTGCGTATGAAGCAGTTCTGATACCACCACGATATTCAGTGATGACTCTAAACCATGACTCAGCGCAATTGCATGCTGTTTCCACTGATTGATTTCTATCAATAATTGTTCAGTTTTTTCATACAGGTTAAGCGCTTGAGCTGTGGGCACAGGTTCACGACCAACGCGCTCAAACAGTTTAAGGTTGAGATCAATTTCGAAATTGGCAATGGACATGCTGACCGCTGAAGGCACTTTGCCGAGTTGTCTGGCAGCTGCGGAAAATGATCCTGTTTCCATGACTGTTTTAAAAATCATCAGTTGTTCTTGATTAATATTCATGAGCATACAGAAAAATAAAGGAATACAACCTTTCAATAATATTGAAAGAAACTAACTCGATTAATCAATAATATAAAAATAAAATAAGTTTTTTACAAATGATAGAGTGTTTCAAAATGACGATTTCCAAGAGAAGGATTATTCATGCGCTAAGCTATGAGATCATCCTATTGGTGATCATTGCTATTGCGTTAAGTTTTATTTTTAAAGTTCCGATGGAGGTGACAGGTACGCTAGGTATTGCGATGGCGGTGACTTCTGTGATTTGGAACATGATTTTTAATCATTATTTTGAAAAATTTGAAGCAAAAAGAAAGTTAAAAAGAACCTTTGGTGTACGTGTTTTACATGCGATTGGATTTGAAGGCGGCTTAATGCTTGCAACCATCCCAATGGTGGCTTATGCCATGCATATGACCTTATGGCAGGCGATTTTGCTCGATTTTAGTATGACCATGTGCATTTTAGTCTACACATTTATTTTCCAATGGTGCTATGACCAGATCGAGGCGCACTTGGGCTACCAACCACAATATCGTTAAATTTCAATAAGAAAATCACATTGGCCTGTACTGATAAATACAGGCCTTTTTTGCATCAAAATAGTGCAATATTTAACAAATAATAATATATAAAAACATAAACTAACTATAAAAAGTTAGAATAATTACATAACTTTTAAATATAAGAACAAAGAATGTTTTTATAAATTAATTAAAAAAATATGCAAAACAAGGAGTTAGCATATGAAATTGATAAAAATTGTCACACCTGTTGTTTTACTTGGGCTTACACAATTTACATTTGCAGATGGTAACTTTAAGCGCTTTTCTGTATCTGCAGGTTGGTTACACGTGATGCCGCAAGGAAAGGCGAATCCTTTTAACATTAATACTTCTGTGGCAAATGGGACACAGGCCAAAGTTGGAAGCATTAGTGAAGAGGGTTTTTTACAAGCAATTGACCCAAATGCAACGATTCAAGACGGTGATAACACAGTAAATTTAAAGGAGACTTTAGGAACATTATTAGAAGATAGTTTTATTAATGGACTCATGACAGATGGCAAAGGCAATATCAAACCAGATATTGCAGGGACATCGACATTATATGGATTGGAAAATTGGTCAGCAGGAGGCACTGGTCTAGAAGCAGAGGATGTTGATACTTTAGGTTTGATGGTCAATTATTATATCAATGACAACGTATCCTTACAGATGATTGGCGGTATTCCTCCCAAAGTGGATATTCAAGGGAAAGGGGATGATTACCGCGCCATTATCTGGTCTAGCAGAGCCAGGTGGTCTAGGCGGTTTATTATTCCCTGATGGTTTGCCACTAGATTACGCAGTACCCATTACGGATTTATCATCTTATGGTAAAGCGGCGAGTGCGAGAGCTTGGACGCCGGTATTTCAGGCACAGTACCAATTTGGTCAGTCGGGTGTAAATAAGTTTAGACCTTATGTGGGCGCAGGGATCATGTATGCTTATTTTAATGATATTGAACTCAATAAAGGCATTGAATCTGACTTAATTGCTGCAGGGCATATGATTCAAAACATTAAAGATAATAATGCAGGTGCAGCACTCGATGGTAAAGAATCATCTGGAAAAATGGTGGTCGATGTCGATGCGGATGATGCGATTGCTCCAATTGTCACACTCGGATTTACCTATGACTTCACCCCAAGTTGGTTTACAGTTGCTTCGGTGTCTTATGCGAAGTTAAATAACAAAACCAAGATTGATGTGATTAACCAAACGACGGGTGAACAATTAATTCATGCAACGACCAAGGTCGATATTGATCCCATCATTACTTATTTAGGTGTTGGTTATCGTTTCTAAAGTTTTATGGAAGCTCTGAAATAAAAAACCGCTCATAAGAGCGGTCTTTTTGCTTTAAAGCATAAAGGATTATTTTTCAATAATTGCTGTTACGCCTTGACCACCCGCAGCACAGATCGATACAAGTACACGGCCTGAACCTTTTTGGTTCAATAGTTTTGCAGCAGTTGCGATAATACGACCGCCAGTTGCAGCAAATGGGTGACCTGCAGCAAGAGATGAGCCTTTCACGTTCAATTTAGAACGATCAATTGAACCCAATGGCGCATCTAAGCCTAAACGTTCTTTACAGAATTTTGGATCTTCCCATGCTTTCAGTGTAGACAATACTTGAGATGCAAACGCTTCATGAATTTCATAGTAATCGAAATCTTGTAGCGTAATACCTGCACGTTCAAGCATACGAGGCACTGCATACGCAGGCGCCATCAATAAGCCTTCTTTTTTCTCGACAAAGTCAACCGCCGCTGTTTCTTGGAAAGTTAAATAAGCAAGAACTTCGTGACCGTTTGCTTTTGCCCATTCTTCAGAGGCAAGAAGGACACATGATGCACCATCAGTTAGTGGAGTCGAGTTACCCGCAGTCATCGTACGCGCATCGCCTTTACCAAACGCTGGTTTTAACTTCGCAAGTTTTTCTACTGATGAGTCTGCACGTAAGTTGTTGTCACGCTCTAAACCAAGGAATGGCGTAATCAGGTCATCGAAGAAACCTTCTTCATATGCTGCCGCCATTTTTTGATGTGAAGATGCAGCAAGTTCATCTTGCGCTTCACGAGAGATACCCCATTCAAGCGTCGTAATCGCTTGATGATCACCCATAGAAAGACCTGTACGTGGTTCACCGTTCTTTGGTGCATCCATCAAATCTTTAACATTAATTTTAGTTAATGCTTTTAGGCGGTCTTTACCTGTTTTAGCAATATTCAATTCAAGTAAAGCTTTACGTAAGCCATCACCAAAAGCGATCGGTGCATCAGAGGTTGTATCTACACCACCAGCAACACCCACTTCGATTTGACCCAATGCGATTTTGTTAGCAACCAAGAAAGCTGCTTGTAAACCTGTACCACATGCTTGTTGAATATCGTAAGCAGGTGTTTCAGGAGCAAGTTCGGTATTGAGTACACACTCACGGGTCATGTTAAAGTCACGACTATGTTTTAACACAGCGCCAGCAACAACTTCACCAAGGCGTTGACCTTGAAGGTTGAAGCGTTCAACAAGACCATTTAATGCAGCTGTGAACATATCGCTGTTCGATGCAGTGAAGTAAGCGCCGTTAGAACGAGCGAAAGGAATACGATTACCACCGATAATAGCAACGCGGCGAACTGTGTTTTGACTCATGGTATTATCCTGTTGAACAGACGTTTGAGTTGTTGATTTTGAAGCTGTTTTAGGGGTTGAAGCGGGTGTCTTATTACGCGTAGATGCACGACGAGGACGGCTCGTTTTAGCGGCATCACTTGTAGACTTGGTTGCTGTGCCCGTACTTTTAGCGGTACGTGGCGTACTCTTTGATGTATTTGACACAGTTTCCGTAGTCGGACTTTCGACTGCTGGATTTTCTTGAGTTGTTTTGCTCATAAGGCTTTTCCAAGCATGTTGATGATCTTCTTGACGGCTACATTAGCATATTCACCAAAGGGGTAAATTGACTAAAATGACATTCGCTAAAGCATTCAGGTCAAGCCATCCGTGGTTTAACTCAAGTATGATTCCATGGAAACTGATGGAACTATTGAAATATAAGTATCTGACATCATCTTGAAGTTAAAGGGATATCTTCAGATCCATCAAAAATTAATCTGTATGAGAGATAATAAACATGACTGATCAATACCAAACATTTGCAAAATCTCCTATTGGTAAATTTGTCATCAAAAATTTAGGTTTACCATCACCGACTTTTTTAGAGCGTTTTGAGTCTGCAACACCTGTAGTTAAAGGTGCGGTTTTATTCGGTGCAGCGCCTGCTTCAACATTGTCTGGTGCAATTGCACAAGTCTTGGCAAATATTCATGCCAATAGCTATGCAGGTAATAATGCTGAATTACAACAAGCTGCGGCAAAATCAGGTCTGAACTTAAGCGCATTTAACGAAGGCGATAAAGAGTCTAAGTTTAAAGTTGTGGTATTTGATGCTTCAGGTATTCAAAACTCAGAACAACTGCATGCCTTATATGCATTTTTTAACCCAATCGCGCGTCAAATTCAGGCGTCTGGTCGCGTTGTCGTTGTTGGTACAACACCAGAAACTGCGAAAACTGTGAAACAAGCCATTGCACAACGTGCATTAGAAGGTTTTGTAAAATCAGTCGGTAAAGAGTTTAAGAAAGGGATTGCTGCACAGTTAGTCTATGTGGACGAAGGTGCTGAAGCAAACTTAGAATCTGCATTACGTTTTGTAATTTCACCACGTTCAGCTTATGTATCGGGTCAGGTGATTCGTGTATCTAAAGCAGATGTTGTGGATGTTGATTGGAATAAGCCGCTTGCAGGCAAAACAGCTGTTGTAACAGGTGCAAGCCGTGGTATTGGTGAAGCAATCGCACATGTATTGTCACGTGATGGCGCGCATGTGATTTGTTTAGACGTTCCACAGCAGCAAGCAGACCTTGACCGTGTTGCAGGTGAAATTGGCGGTTCTACGCTCGCGATTGATATTACTGCAAGCGATGCCGGTGAAAAAATCAAAGCGGCGGCAGCTGCTCAAGGTGGTTTGGATATCATCGTGCACAATGCAGGGATTACCCGTGACAAAACTTTGGCCAATATGAAGCCTGAGCTTTGGGACTTGGTGATTAACATTAACTTGTCTGCGATTGAGCGTGTAAATGAATACCTTCTTGAAAATGATGGCTTCAATGCAAATGGTCGTATTGTGTGCGTATCTTCTATTTCAGGTATCGCAGGTAACTTAGGTCAAACCAACTATGCTGCTTCTAAAGCAGGTGTAATTGGTGTGGTTAAATTTACTGCTCCATTATTGAAAAATGGCGTAACAATTAACGCTGTTGCTCCGGGCTTCATTGAAACGCAAATGACTGCTGCGATTCCATTTGCAATCCGTGAAGCAGGTCGTCGTATGAACTCGATGAGTCAAGGTGGTTTACCTGTGGATGTTGCTGAAACGATTGCGATGTTTGCTTCAACTGCGTCGACTGGCTTGAACGGTAACGTGGTACGTGTGTGTGGTCAAAGCTTGTTAGGGGCTTAATTAATCCCTCCCGACCTCCCTTTGAAAAAGAGAGGAGAAGTCCCCCTTTATCAAAGGGGGATGAGGGGGATTTAAAATATCCTTCTTTAAAAGGAAGGGAACTTTATAAAGATAAAACTTCCAAAGGTTTAGTATGAATACTCGCCATTTTAGTCAACTTCCAAAACCTTATTTAGCCTATCCAAAAGTGATTCAAGGCTTGATTTTTAAAAAGCCTAAAGCTGAAAAAGTGCTGCCGCAAGTTGAATATGTGGTGGATTCATTTAAGGTCGATCAAAAACATTTAAAAGCTTATAACGAAGTGTGTAGCTTTAAAAACAATGGTTATATCCCAGCGATTTATTTGGCTGTGCTTTCTCAAAGTTTGCAAATGCATGTGATGACTACGGAAGCTTTTCCATTTGCGATCTTAGGTTTGGTACATATTCGTAACCAAGTGAAGCAATATCGCAAAGTTGGTGTGAATGAAACACTGTCATTGTCATGCAAATTTGGTGAATTACAGCCACATGATAAAGGCGTGCAATTTGACTTTATTACCACTGCAAAAGTGGGCGATGAAGTGGTTGTAGAATCATTAACCACGTATTTAGCACGTCAAAAAACAGAGAACAAAGCTGCGGCAAAATCTACCGAAACAAAGTCAGCTGAGTTGCAAGTTCAAGCTGAATGGAATGTTTCTGAAAATACCGGTCGCCGTTATGCGTTGACTTCTGGTGACTTTAACTTGATTCATATTCATGCTGTAACCGCTAAAGCGTTTGGTTTTAAACAAGCCATTGCACATGGTATGTGGAGTAAAGCCAAAGCCTTGTCGAGCTTAACTTTGCCAGATGCCTATGAAGCGGATGTCTGGTTTAAATTACCGATGTATTTGCCTTCTCAAGTTGAGTTCCTTACTGCACAAACGGGTAAAGATACAGAGTTTGCTATTCGAAATAGTAAGAACAAAAAGCCGCATGTAGCGGGAAGTGTAAAGGCACTTTAAGACTTAAGCCTAAATCGATATCGGTTTAGGCTTTTTTGTTTTAATCTCAAGCGATTCATATTCAAAGGAATGATGATGCAGGCGCTCAAAGAATATCTATTTGCACAGAAGAATAATTTTCAAGGTACGGTTGACGAGGCGTTTCAAGATTTGGCGGCGCAATTTAGCCGGATGCAGGATGCTCGAACCCACTTAGGCGGAGCTGCCTTAGTGGTGTATTTTAAAGGTCAAAAAGTTGTGGATATTTGGACCGGTAAAAAATCAGCCGAAGAAGCTTGGAAGTCCAATACCCCCTCGGTCTGTTATTCCACGGGTAAAGGCGTACTTGCAACGCTAGCACATATTTTAGTGAGTGAAGGCTTTCTAGATTACGATACTCCCGTTGCAGCATATTGGCCGGAGTTTGCTCAAAATGGCAAGTCGGATATCACATTAAGGCACATGCTGAGTCACCAAAGTGGTTTATACGATATCCGTAATATCATTGAAACGGCATCTGAAATGGCAGATTGGCCACATATGCTCAACGTGATTGAACAAGCTAAGCCACGTTTTGAGCCATCAACTGATGCAGCATATCAACCGTTAACCTTCGGTTGGCAAGTCGGTGGTGTACTTGAAAAGGCCACAGGTCGACCGCTTGCTGAACTAATGCAACACTATTTGGTTGAGCCTTTGGCATTGGATCATGCATTTTTTGGCGTACCAGAGCATCAACTTAGTGAGGTTGCTCGCTTGATTCCGAAAAAGAAACAAGTAGAACGTGCTGTAGATACATCTGCACAAGAAAATACCCAAGCGCAGACAACGAAAAAAAAGACTGATACACGAAAACCATCAATCTTTGATCAGCTCCTACAACTTTCGGGACAAAATTTGCAAGACTTTCAAGATGGTATGATTCCAAAAGGAATGCGCAAGTTTTCATTTTTTAGTGATGAGGGTTTACAAGCCATCATTCCTGCAGCAACAGGCGTATTTAGTGCCAATAGTTTAGCGAAAATCTATGCCATGCTAGCCAATCAAGGGCGGTGGCAGGGACAGACCTTAATCACGCCACAAATTTTTGAATCTTTAAGTAAAATTCAATTTAAAAAACGTGATCGTATTATGCCTTTACCAATGAATTGGCGTTTGGGATATCATCGAATTTTAACCTTAGGCAAATCTAGTCAAGGTTTTGGACATATTGGGTTTAATGGTTCTGGGGCTTGGTGTGATCCGCAGCGTGATTTAAGTTTTGCTTATACACATAACTTTGCGACGGGTTCAATCACCGGCGATTATCGCTTATGGGGCTTAACTCAAGAAACGCTACGCTGTGCAGACAAAGCACTTAAAGGACGTAAGGGCTGGCTTTAAGATACTTCGGGATAGAACAGAAATTGGGGAAATGTGAAAAATATGCTATTTTCCCTCGCAGTTTTAGACTGCTGTGATATCCCTATGAAAAAAGTTGTTTTGATTCCCTTAGTAGCAACGTCGGCAATGTTGGGTTGTCAGGATTCAACTCAAACGAAAGCAAAAGAGATAGAAGCGATTACTGCCGAAAAACAGCAAGCTGCATGGGTGGGTGATTTTAAAGGTACAACGCCGTGTATGGGCTGTCTTTCTCGTTGTGAAGATTGTCCCGGTATGGCTGTGGCACTTGAGCTACATGAAGACCAAACCTATACACTTACTCGAGAAAGTCTAAGTGGTCATAACGACGTTGAAGTCCTGAAAGGTGTAATTCGTTTTAAAGATGAATCAAAGCAGCAACTGGAACTCATGAATGTACAAACGCGTAATCTTTTGTATGTAGATTTGGATCAGCAATTACTTGAAATTCGGGAAGACCAGACGGCGAAACGCTATCAAATGCAGAGTGATTTTTTGCTTAAGCGGGCAGAGACTTAATTATAATTAAATCGTTCTTTCTTTACGTAGTTTGTCAGTCATGATAAAAAACCACTTTATAGTCTAATTTTTATAAATAATGATAAAAAAAGAATTATCAATTACGGAGTTATTTGGAATTTTATCCATAGCAGCCCTCACAATTTCTGTTATTTCGAATGCATTTTTCTATTACTCTTTAGATGCTATATGGATAATGTCTGTTTTATCTCCATCATTTTATATTTTTGAAATTATTAAGGTATTAGTCTTAAGTTGTTCAGTCATAGCCGTAGTTGGTGTTCTATTAGATTTCTATAAATTTTTATTTAAACAATATTGCAAAAGTAAGCCTAAAAAGAAAATTTTAGTTTCTAATCATATTACGGAAGCAGAGCTGAAAGAAAAAATCGAACAGTTTTTAAAAAAGCATAAGCTGCTACAAGCTATATTTGTCATTATTGTATGTGTTAGTGGGCTAATTACGCTCTATGTAAATAACTTTATTGGTCAAACTTCAATGCTATGGGGTGCTGTTCTAATTGGTATAACTCTCAATATTTTTACCGATGATGAAGTGCGCAGAGATAAACCACTTAAATTTTTGGTGTTAACCATTCTTGCCATATTTGCTACCTGTTTTTCTGCACAGTTAAAATTAAATGATATAAAGAAGTCGCCTGTAGCTACATTGAAAATCAAAGACGTAAATAAATGGTATGTTCTGGACAGTTTTCAAGGTAATGTAATCTTGTTTAATGATTCAGAAAATAAATCAAATATTAAAGTCGTTAAATTCGAAGATATTGATCGAATTAGTTCCACTGACTAAGAACTTCATTCACTCTTAGACAAAAAAACAGTATGCTTACACCTGTAAAAAGGAGCATACATGTATCAAGTACTTGCACGAAAATACCGTCCACGAAATTTCATTGAACTCGTGGGGCAAAACCATGTGTCACGCGCACTTACCAGTGCCTTAGAACGTGGTCGGTTACATCATGCGTATTTATTTACAGGTACTCGTGGCGTGGGTAAAACCACCATTGCCCGTATTTTGGCAAAATGTCTGAACTGTGAAACAGGTGTAACCTCAACGCCTTGTGAAGTCTGCCCAACGTGTAAAGCAGTAAATGAAGGTCGTTTTATTGATTTAATTGAAATCGATGCGGCATCACGGACCAAAGTTGAAGATACCCGAGAACTTCTCGACAACGTTCCTTATGCACCAACGCAAGGTCGCTTCAAGGTTTATCTAATCGATGAAGTACATATGCTCTCTACGCATTCATTTAATGCGTTATTAAAGACTCTCGAAGAACCGCCAGAGCATGTGAAGTTCTTATTTGCAACCACAGATCCACAAAAATTACCGATTACTGTCATTTCACGTTGCTTGCAATTTACTTTGCGTCCTTTAGCCGTGGATGAAATCACATCGCATTTGACAGATATCTTACAAAAAGAACAAATTCAAGCAGAGCAAGATGCGATTTGGCAAATTGCTGAGTCGGCACAAGGCTCACTGCGTGATGCTTTGTCACTGACCGATCAGGCCATTGCCTATGGTCAAGGTTCAATTCAGCACCAAGATGTTAAAGACATGTTGGGCCTAATTGACCGTACGATCATTTATGATTTGATTTTAGCCATTCATCAAAATCAGCGTGAACGCGTGAGTGCTTTACTCATGCAATTCCGTCAACAAGCGCTGGATGTTTCGCTGGTATTAGATCAGTTGATTTCAACGTTACATGAACTGGCATTATTACAATACTTGCCAGACTTAGCGTTGAAATATAGCGCTGAGATCAATCAAAAAATTATGCAATTGTCGCAGTTGATTTCAGCTCAAGATTTGCAGTTGTATTATCAAGTCACATGCAAAGGTCGGGCAGACTTGCAGTTGGCAGTCACGCAAGAGCAAGGTTTTGAGATGTGTGTGCTACGTCTATTAGCATTCCGACCATTACAGCCAAACGAAATGTTGGTCTCTGCCGTACAGCAAGAGTCAGCCGCACAGCCACAGCTTGCTCAAAATCAGGCCGAAACAGTTCAGCCGACTCAAACACAGTCTTTGCAGAAACCCAATACCGTTGTTGAGTCTGCTGCACAGGTTGCCACTGTTGAGCAGCCTGAAGCTGTACCCGCTGTAGACACATCGCCAGCTTTCGATGATTTTGATGATTCACATTATGATGACGATGATGGCTATGTTTCTGCACCTGCAGTCGATGAACCTTCATCTGATGATTTTTTAGATGATCCTGAAGAAGACGCAATAAGCCAAACTTCTACAGCATCTACAGCAAATGGCACTCTAGATACGCAAGAGGTTGCACCGGTTGAGTCTGTATCGACACAGCAAAATGACACGCTTGTTATGGATGCCGTGGCAGAAGACACATTATTTGATTTAGATCCGACGCCGAGTACTGAAACTGAAGAAGTTGATGTGAGCGCTATAAATTTTGAAGATATTGCACCTTTAGAACCAACAGCTTTAGAGTCAAAAAGTGTAGAGCCTGAAACAGCTCAGCCACATTTGATCAATGCCATTGAACCACAACATGTGGTGAATGAATCAGTTTCGGGTGCTCAAGGTGACAATGGTTTTGATCTAGCATCAGCACAAGTTACGCAAAGTTCCGTTTCTTCGGATGCTGTTCAAACGGGTTCATCTTCTACCTTGATGCCACAAGATATTTTGACTTTACAGCCTCAAACCCTTGAAGGTGAGTGGACGGTCGAAAAGTGGGAGTATTGGTTCCGAAATAGTCAACTTTCACCTGCGGTACAAGAGTTGGCTCAGCATGGCATCATGCGCGGTACGATTGACGGTGAATCGACTTTCCATATTCCAAAGCGATACGAAGCTTTAGTGACTCAATTGCAGCATGTATTGGAACAAGCCATTCATGCACAATGGTCAAAATGTCGTTTCCATATCAGCTTTGAAGATGTCGAAGAAACCACACCGTTTGCTTTACAACATGTCCGCAAGGAAAAAGCCTTTGCACGTGCAAATGAGTTATTACATGCTGAGCCTGTTGTGAAAGACTTACTCAAAAGCTTTGATGGTGAGTTGCAAAATATCCAGCTCAAATAAGTTTCAAGCTGGATATAAAAATTAAAGTAAAAATTGAGTTAAAGCATCTCGCATATCTTCGGGTATCGAGGTGCTTTTTCGTGTTTGGCGGTCAACAAATACATGCACGAAATGTCCTTGAGCTGCAGCCTCATTTTGTCCTTGTTTAAAAATGGCTAAGTCATAGCGCAGTGAAGAATTACCAATTTTTTCAATCGCAACTCCAACTTCAATGATTTCTGGATAGGACAGTTCTTGTAAAAAGCTGCAGGCTGAATCGACCACTAAACCAATGATCGGGGTATTTCGCAAATCAAAACCGGCATGTTGAATCAATAGCGCATTTGCAGCGGTATCAAAATAGCTGTAATAAGTGACATTATTGACATGGCCATACATATCGTTGTCTGCCCAACGCGTTTGGATTGGAAATAAAAAACGATAGTTTTGGCGGTGTTTAGTTTCAGGTTTCATCGTTGGTATTTTCTTTATTTCAAAAATGAGTGAACTTTAGGCATAAATTGATTGGTAAATCTGGCGAGCGTCTTCAAACTGCAGTTCTCGCGGATTATTTTGTAATAGTCGTGTTTGTAATAGCGCATCTTCTGCTAAACGATCGAGCATATTTTCAGGCACATTGAGTTGACTGAGTTTAAGCACCAAACCGCTCTGATCTAAATGATTTTGCATATGATCAATAAATAAATCACATAAACCATCGGTACAGCCCGTACTGTATGGGTCTAGCCAACTCATAAGTTCTGCATAATGCTGCTTGGCCTGAGGTGCATTAAACTTTAACACTTCAGCGAGAACCAGTGCATTGGTATGACCATGCGAGAGATGAAAGTGTCCACCGAGTGGATAGGCGAGTGCATGCACCGCTGCAACTGGTGCATTAGCAAAGGCCTGACCTGCAAGCATTGAACCGACTAGCATGTGCTGACGCGCTTCGAGGTTATGTCCATCTTGTAAAACCAGTGCTAAGTTTTTATTTAATAAACGCAAAGCTTGTTTGGCGAGCATATCCGCATACGGATTTTTTTTAATTTTTGACGTATAGGCTTCAATGGCATGCACCATGGCATCGATACCTGTCGCTGCGGTAATATGTGCGGGAAGATTTAATGTAAAGTTCGCATCGAGGATACAGACATCGGCATACAGTACAGGGGAGACGATACCTGTTTTGGTGGTTTCACCTGTAGTGACGATAGAGATTGGTGTGACTTCAGAGCCGGTCCCTGCCGTTGTCGGAATCAAAATGAGCGGTAAGCGTGGTCGTTTTGCATTAGCTACACCATATAAATCACTGATCTGCTGTGTTTGCTTAGGATGAGCCAAGATCGCAATAATTTTAGCTACATCCATTGAACTGCCACCGCCAAAACCAATAATCAAATCCACTTTTTCATTCTTGGCAAATTGAACTGCATCTAAAACTATATGTTCTGCAGGGTCAGCTTGAATACTGGAATAAATCACATAATCTTGATGGATACTTTCTAAAATATCCAAAATGGGTAAATGTAATTGTTGTTGCAACATACCGGGGTCGGTCACAAGCATGACACGTTTGGCTTGAAAGTCGTCTAGGACCTCTCTCAGTTGGGAAATAGAGCCTAAGCCTGAAATAATATTGCTGACGGTTTGAAACTGAAATTGACTCATTGGCTTATCCCTAATTTTTTATATCCAAATAAACATTATTCTTGAGTGTTGATATAGGATTCATCCTGTAAATAACTTAACATAAGACGCTTGAAATAAAAGTAGTCTTGAGGTTGTTATGTCATCCAGCACGCCATATAAGGTGTTGTGTGTTTGTTTAGGAAATATTTGCCGTTCACCTACGGCTGAAGTGGTTTTTAGACATTTTTGTGATGAAGCGCAACTCAATATTCACGTCGATTCTGCGGGTACGAGCAATTATCATCCGGGTAAAGCGCCTGATCTTCGTAGTCAACAGCATGCAAAATTACGTGGCTATAACTTATCTGCATTACGCGCACGTCAGTTAACGGTTCATGATTTTATTAAATTTGATTTGATCTTGGCCATGGACTACGAAAATTTAGACAATATTCAAAACCTCATGCAAAAAGCGCAGCAACAATTGGGTCAGCTACGTGCCCAAGTGTCTTTGATGAGTCAACATGATCACCAATATCCGCAACAAGAAGTACCAGATCCGTACTATGGTGGTGATGCAGGGTTTGAACATGTATTAGATCAATGCGAATCTAGCAGTCAGGCTTGGGTCAATTATTTAAAAACTCAGTTACAAGCACAGCAAAAAAATTAAGGTTTAAGAATGCAAATTCAAACACAGGTTCAGCTTAAGCCATTTAATACATTAAGTCTCGATGCTGTAGCATCTCATTATGTACGTGTTCAATCGGTAGAAGATATCCAAGCAGCGCTCGACTTTGCCAAAGCTGAGCAATTAAATGTATTGGTACTTTCAGGAGGCAGTAATATGCTGTTGCCTGAGCAAATACATGCTTTAGTGATGCATATGGATATTCAAGGTATTGAATATGTACAAGACGATGCCGCAACCCAAACTTTAAAAGTGGGTGCAGGGCAAGTGTGGCATGACTTTGTACTTTGGACGACGGCACACCAGTTTTATGGCTTACAAAATCTAGCATTGATACCCGGTTTAGTAGGGGCTTCACCTGTCCAAAATATCGGGGCTTATGGTGTTGAAGCGGGTGAATTTATTGAATCTGTACAGGTCTATGATCGTGTAAAAAAACAGCAAAGTAGTATTAGCGCTGCCGATTGTCATTTTTCATATCGCCATAGTATTTTTAAAGATGAGCCAGAGCGTTTTATTATTACGCATGTCACTTTTAAACTTTTAAAACACGCCGATTTAAAATTAAATTATGGTGATTTAAAGCAGGCTGTAAGCGAAGACTTAAGTGCAGAAAACCTACAACAGCAAGTCATTCATATCCGCCAAACTAAACTTCCAGATCCCAAAGAATTTCCAAATGTCGGAAGTTTCTTTAAAAATCCTGTGATTAGCCAGCAAGCCTTTGACCAAATTGCGCTGCAATTTCCAAATTTACCCCATTACCCACAACCGAATAATGCGGTAAAACTGGCAGCGGGCTGGTTGATTGACCAAGCGGGTTGGAAAGGGAAATCTGTGGGTTCAGTGGGAATGTTTCATAAGCAAGCTTTGGTATTGGTCAATTACCAAGACGCCACGCTGCAAGATGTGCGTACAACTTACAAAGCTGTACAACATGATGTTTTTGAAAAATTTAATATTGAACTACATCCAGAGCCTGTATTATTTGATACAAATGGCTTGATTCGATCTCACGCAGATTAATAAAAACATAGGTTTTAGATTTATGCATAAAACACATTGGATGGTTCGCTTAGTACAAATTGCCGCAGTGCTATTTGTACTTTTGGGCTGTCTGATGATTTTTATCTATACGCCGTTTTATTCTAAATTGATCGTTAAAAGTTTAAATTATTTCGTTCCTGTAGAAGTCAATCAGCTCGCAGCGCAAAGTCAAAAACTCGGTGCTTTGAGTGATGATGATAATTATGAGCCGGGTTCTGACTTATGGATCGCGCGCCAAGCGTATTTAAAACTCATGGAGCAAGCCATACAGTCTGATGAGCCTCAAGACTTGACCCTTATACAAGCGCGTTATAAGGCTTTACAGCAGCTCATTGAAGAAGAACATGAAAAAGAAATAAGTGATAATCAAAAGGACATACCGAAAGTTCCTTTGCTGAATCCTTCTGCATCCGAGGCGGCATCCTCTGAAGCAATGGCGGAAAATCCTGCTCAAAAAATGAAAGAGCTGCTCGAACTCAATAGTGCGGAAAATAAAGGACTCATGACGCAATATACAGAGTTCTTAAAAACTCATGAAATTGAACAAGCTGCTTCAGAAGCGGAACCGATCGATGATGAAACCTATCTTGATCTAGCCAAAATGAAAGATAAAACCCTGAAGCAGCCAACCGCAGATCCGTATGCGATCGTGGTGTTAGGTGGTGGCTTAACTTTAGATAAAAATGATAAAGATATCGTGGTGAATGACTACACACGACTTCGACTGGAAAAAACACTCGATGTCGAACGCACACATAAGCTACCGATTGTACTGAGTGGTGTGGAAGCACCGTATATGCAAGCTTGGTTAAAGCAATATGATGTCGATGCGAAATTGCTTGAAAACCGGAGTATGAATACTTGCGAAAATTCACGCTTTAGTTCGTTACTTTTACAGAAAAAAGGCGGCGCACCGACGGTTATTTTAATCACCGACCAATATCATATGCCTCGAACACGGCGTTTATTTGCATTAAATGGTATCGAAACCATTCCTGTTGTTGCACCTATGCCAACGACATTAACCACATGGCGACCAAGTGAAAAAAATTATGACCATAGTCGTCGTGCCAATTATGAATTATTAGCTACCTTACGTGACGTTTGGTTTGGCTCAAGTGACTGTCGGGAGGTCCCATAATGTCAGATATCCCATTTCTTAATCCTTCGATCCTTAAACAATTAGATCTTCCTGTTCCAAGTCGAGAATTAACCCCACAATTATTAGAACCGCTAAATTTAAATCGGCCGTTTGAGCCTAGTGTCGAAATACAATCTTATCGACGACTCTACGGCTTAGATGCCTTGAACTGCGAACATTGGCAAGGCTATGTAGAAATGCCTTTGTTCAAACTACATGTACAAGTGTTTCAACCGAAACTAAAGGCTGAAACAGATGTCATTAAAGGCACTGTATTTTTATTACATGGTTATTTAGAGCATAGTGGAATATATCAGCCGATTATTCGTGAGCTCTTAGATCAAGGTTTTAGTGTTTTGACCTATGATTTACCGGGGCATGGTCTAAGCAATGGCTCGCCAGCCAGTATTCAAAACTTTGACCATTACCAACAAGTTTTGGAAGCGGTATATCGTTATGTGAAACATGCAGCTCAATTACCGACACCGTGGTTAGGGATTGGGCAGAGTACGGGTGGTGCGATTTGGCTGCATCATCTGTTAGATTTTGCTGAACATCGCAAAAACCCTTATGTCGAACGGGTTTTATTATTATCTCCGCTGATTCGTCCTGCAAAAACGGCATGGTGGCATAACTCGGTTGGATTAGGCATTATTCGTCGTATTAAACGTGAAGTGCCACGTCATTTTAGACGGAATAATCACAACCCTGAGTTTTTACGTTTTGTACGTTTAAAGGATCCTCTACAACCTCGAATGATGGGGATGGATTGGATTTTGGCCATGTCAAAATGGATGCAGGAAATGGAAGAACGACCTGCGTGTCGTATTCCAGTGTGGTTAGCTCAAGGCGCACAGGATCAAACGGTGGATTGGCGTTATAACATTGAGTTTATACGTCGTAAATTCCGTTTACAGACGCTTCTCATGCTTGAAGAAGGTTCACATCAGCTGATTAATGAACGTGCCGATATTCGTGCTGCATTAACAGGTTTGATCCCGGCATTCTTGCATGCTCAATCCAACAGTAAGTCTTATTACTAACTGATGTTACGCACGTAAAAGTAATTACGCATTTTTAAAATGATTTTTAATTTTATTCGACGGAGTCTTACATCTAGAGATTAAATAAAAGGATTAGCCTTCGGCTGGAGGTACTCTTACGAAACATTGTTTCTCATTAGGCAAAATGAGAAGCAAAGCTTCGCAAGGAAACCATCTTGCGGTGCAATGCACCTCACTGACAAAACTCGTTCACTAGCATCTACTTATTCAAACTATCGCAAAAACTTTTTTGATTAGATGTCGTCCTGTCTCAAACACTTGCGGATGACGTTGCCGCGTATCGTTCTTTTATTTGAATCAAATTGCGCTTCTGGTGTTACTGCGTAACATTAGTTACTAATCAGGACGTTTATAAATGAATCAGTGTTATTGATCTAGACGAAAAAAAAGAGGCGTAGTCGCCTCTTTTTTATGCGGTAAGGATTAGAACTTTTCTAGATGGGCCATATTCCACATACGGAAATAGAAGTTTTCCTCATCTTTATTTTCACAGCTGAGTAGCTCCCCATCTTTTAACCAAAAATGTAGCTGTGCATAGTTTTTAATTTCACGGTTATTAATGCGCTGCGCTAGATGGTGCGCACGGATATCTGATGGATGTTGTAAACCTGCTGAGGCAATAAGTTCAGATAAGCCATGCAAGGTATTTTTGTGGAAATTAAAAACACGTTCTGCTTTGGTCGGAACATGGATAGCTTTTTGACGGTCTTTGTCCTGCGTTGCAACGCCAACAGGACATTGGTTGGTATGACAGCTTTGAGCTTGAATACAGCCGACTGCAAACATAAAGCCACGAGCTGAGTTCACCCAATCTGCACCAATTGCCATGGTACTGGCAATATCAAAGGCACTAATAATTTTTCCACTGGCACCGACTTTAATTTTTGAACGTAAGCCTGCACCAATTAGGGTGTTATTGACAAAGAGTAGGCCTTCACGCAGGGGTGTCCCCATATTATCAATCAGTTCTATCGGTGCTGCGCCAGTCCCACCTTCAGAACCATCTACCACGATAAAATCAGGTGTAATCCCCGTATGTAACATAGCTTTTACGATACTCATAAACTGCCATGGTTGCCCGATACACAGTTTAAAGCCTACAGGTTTACCTTCGGAAAGCTCGCGCAATTGCTGAATAAATTGCATCATTTCAATAGGGGTGCTAAAGGCAGGATGGCTAGATGGAGAGATACAGTCATGTTCACGGCTGACACCACGGATTTGAGCAATCTCTTCGGAAATTTTGTCTTTAGGTAAAATGCCACCATGGCCTGGTTTTGCACCTTGAGATAATTTGATCTCAATCATTTTGACTTGAGGGTGCTTGGCTTGTTCAGCAAAACGTACAGGGTCGAATTGACCATCAATCGTACGACAGCCAAAGTAACCACTACCGAGTTCCCAGACAATGTCGCCACCATTTTCTAAGTGATACGGACTGATACTACCTTCACCGGTGTCATGGTAGAAATTGCCCATTTTTGCGCCTAAGTTTAAGGCACGAATGGCATTGGCACTTAAGCTACCAAAGCTCATCGCAGAAATGTTTAATATCGATGCGCTATACGGTTGCTTACATTGTTCATTACCGATGTTAATACGGAATGTTTCAGGAATGGCAGGAATGCAAGGTGACAAGGAGTGATTGATAAAGCGGTAATCATTTTGGTAAACATCAACAATTGAACCAAATGGTTTATCTGCATTTTGGTTTTTTGCACGTTGATAGACCAAGCTACGTTGCATACGAGAAAAGGGCAGTGCATCTTGATCAGATTCAATAAAATATTGGCGAATTTCAGGTCGAAATTCTTCAAATAGAAAACGAAAGTGCCCCATGATGGGGTAATTTTTTAAGATCGAATGTTTGTTTTGTATGACGTCATACAAACCCAATAAACTCAAAAGCCCAGTAATGACCCAGATACTATTCAATAAGGTTTGTGGAATAAAATATTGAATATAACGAGGGGAATAACCTAAATGAAAACTCGAAATGAGTAGGAAGATAAAAATACAAGCAAACCAAATGGAATGCCGAGAAAAAAAAGTATTTAGTAGCTTGTGGCGAATAGTTTGCGCTGGACTGGCCATATTTTGAAAAATCTTATTCAGCTCATTTGCTCATAATTTGCCGAGTTTATGCACAATGCTCAAGCTTTAATTTGTTGATTCAGTGTAGCATTTATAAAAAGCAGCACTGAAGTTGGATGAATTTTTCATTTAAATCCAAATCAGATAAGAAAAGCAGGAATGTTCTTTAAGAAAATTTATGAAAAGTAGCGCGGTTCTTGTTATTTCACAGTGTACAAAATGGAGGTTAAAGTGATTTTACTTTCTAAACACGAGGTGCTGAATATGACTATGAAATCTATTCGTTATAATAATGCCGACCTAGCCTGCCTATGTCAGTAATTGATTATAGCCATGAGAAATTAGCGCTACGGCATAAGGTATTCAGCAGATACTTATGCTGTAGTTCCTTTGACCTAAACGACTAAAATTACAAAAATATTCTAAGAAATTATCCAGTCCTAGCGTTGGGACTTTTTTATGTGTTGATATTTTAAGGGAAAATCTAAGCATAAATAATGTACTAGATATTCATTATGCGTTAGAAGTTGTCACCTCAAATAAAAGAATGATACGCGGTAAGGTCATCCGCAAGTGTTTGAGACAGGACTACATTTATTTAAAAATGTTTTTGCGATACTTTGAATAAGTAGACGTTAGTGAACGAGTTTTGCGGATGACAATGGTTTTGGGTACTTTTGCCGAAACAAAAGTACCTCCAGCCGAAGGCTAATTCCTTTATTTAAACCCTAGATGTAAGACTCCGTCGAATAGACTTAAAAATCATTTTTAAAATGCGAAATTACTTTTATGTGCGTAACATTAGTTAGTATTTAAGATAGTAGAAAACCTTAGATCGGTTTAATCATTGCGTTGTTGTACAACTATAGCGACTTCTTCAGGTTCAATTTTCTGAATCTTTTTCCCAAAACTACGCAGCCACCATGTTAACTGAGAGGTAAATGGTACTGTTGCACTAACTTCAACCCAGCCATCTTCGGTTTTTTGAATCACTTGATCTTTACTTAGCTGACTTTCTTCAAAATAAACTGCTTCTGATTCCGACATGGTTAATTTGAGCTGAATCATTTCAGTCGGCTTATTGAAGTCCACACGGAAGCCAAGCGCTCCAGAGTCAATATAGGCATCAATATCAAAATCGACAGGGTGTAATGCACGTGAATTTAAGACTGTAGCTGATTTAAAACGATGTAAAGCAAAGGTTTGGATGTCTGTTTTGTCATGACGTGTGCACACCAAATAAATAATTGCACCTTTTTGGACCAACGCCAGTGGATTTAAAATATAGGTCTTTTCTTCGCTTTGTTGTCCACGACCTTGATATAGACATTCCAGTTGTTTGTCTTGTAGTAAGCCTTCATAAATCGATTGCTGTGCGACTTTTTCAACCACAGGAGGAATCAATGGCTGAGTAGCTGGCACGATCCGCACGCGGTTAATCCACTGACGGACATTATTTTGCGACGACAGACTTCGACGTGCGAGGTCAAACCAAGGATTCATTTCTTCAATTAAGCTTGGCGGAAGCAAATGCTTTAGATGCTCCTCAACCATCATAAAGGTGACCGCTTGTGAGCTGGTCATATGAGGCAGGCTTTGAATCGGTGCATCAGAACGCCAACGCCAGCCTTGCGGCGTTGTTTTACTGCTCTCAATTGGGAAACGTAGAGAAATTTGATTTAAGTCACGCTGAATGGTGCGTAGGCTGATATCAATGCCTTCACGGTTCAGTATTTCTTGTAATTCACGGGTACCCATCCACTTACCTGTGGACAGTCGTGAAAGAATTTGCCACTGACGATAGAGGCTGTTCGACGTTTCTTTTTCTTGTGAAGACATAATCTAGTGCTTGAACTTGGACTTAAATGAATAAAATGATGCTGTGGGACACAATAAGAAATCTTCCTGCGTTAAGCAAGTCTTCATCTAAAAAAACTAAGATGATTTTAATAACGCAATTTGACACAACTTGAGCAGTTACATGCTGTACCACTTTGCAAAAATGATGCGTAAATAATCAAAGAGAAGCAGCATATGTATTGATGGCATATATATTGCTTTATCTGATTTACAAAACATGACAAAAACATGGAGTTGCTATGCTGAAAGAAAATCGTAATACAACTTCAAATGGAATTGAGGGTTATGAGGCAAAGTTGGTTAATACTTCTGTCTCTACATTAAAAACTTTACCACTTGCTCGAGGATATGCGCTGTTTAATCAATTCAATTCGGATTTTTTTAATGAAATGCGCGACAGCAAAACGGTAGCTAAAGAATCATGCCAACGGATAGAGCAGTGGTTATCACAGCATACGCTTGATGAATTGAAGCAACTAAATCAGGTTGCAAAACAACATTTTCTCTATGAAGGCATTACTTTTACAGTGTATGGCGAAGATGAGGGCATTGAACGCACCATACCTTATGATCTTATTCCGCGTGTGATTGCACGAAAGGAATGGAATAATTTATCTCTAGGTTGCGCACAGCGCGTGAAAGCACTCAATCTGTTTTTACATGATGTCTATCATCAACAAGATATTTTAAAAGCAGGAATTATTCCTGAACTGCAAGTCTTAACCCATGAAGCCTATTTGCCACAAATGTATATGCATGGGCTAAAAGGTAAAATTTATAGCCAAATCAGTGGCATTGATATCATCCGAGATCAATCAGGCGAATTTTACGTCCTTGAGGATAATCTTAGAACACCGTCTGGTGTGTCGTATATGCTAGAAAGCCGTAAGATCAGTCAAAAACTGATGCCTGAACTTTGCCAGCAAAGCAACATCATGGGGATTGAGCAGTATCCGCAGCTTTTACGTGAAATTCTTGCAGAAAATGCCTACGTCGATAACCCGTTTATCGTGGTTTTAACCCCAGGGCGTTTTAACAGTGCGTATTATGAACATGCCTTTTTGGCAAGGGAGATGGATGTACCCTTAGTGACATCGCGTGACCTTTATGTAGAAAACGATAAGGTTTATGTGAAAACCATCAAAGGTCGACAACAGGTTGATGTAATTTATCGTCGTGTGGATGATGCTTTCCTCGATCCATTATGTTTCAAACCTGACAGTACTTTGGGCGTAGCGGGGCTCATGTCAGCGTATATGCAGCATAATGTGGTCATTGCAAATGCACCGGGAACAGGCGTAGCAGATGATAAATCGATTTATCCATATGTGGATAAAATGATTCATTTCTATTTAGGCGAACAAGCGATCCTGAAAAATGTGCCGACCTATCAATGTCGTGAGCAGAACGACTTGGATTATGTGCTGTCGAATATCGAAAAATTGGTGGTCAAAGAAGCACAGGGTTCAGGTGGATACGGCATGCTGATCGGTCCACAAGCTTCTTTACAAGAATTAAATAGCTTTAAAGATAAAGTGGCCGCAGCACCACATTTATATATTGCACAGCCGACTTTAAATTTATCTGTCAGCCCAACCCTAAGTGAGGCGGGTGTTTCGGAACGCCATATCGATTTACGCCCATTTGTACTGAGTTCACCATATCGAACTGAAATTGTACCGGGTGGCTTAACTCGTGTCGCGATGCAAGCAGGTTCATTGGTAGTGAATTCTTCTCAAGGCGGCGGCATTAAAGATACGTGGGTAGTAGACGATTTACGCTCATAGCACTCCAGTGAAGGAGCAAAACATGATTTTATTAAACAGTAATGCAGAACATATTTTTTGGTTGGGGCGTTATTTAGCACGTACTCAATATTTATGCAGTATTTTCCCTTTTCAAGATGTTGATACGGCATTGAACTATGCACATGCTTTTTGTTTGCCAGCATTTGATGCCGACTCAATGAATGAGTTAGTTTTAAATGCGGAGCAGCCGGCGTCATTTTCCAGCCAATTTCAATATGCGCAAAGTAATATTCAGGACTTAAGGGGTGTACTTTCAGCAAAAAGTTATGCAGAACTCAGCCGTTTAATTCGTAATGCGAGTGATAACCCAGGTTATATCTGTGACGTGGTAACAGATTGCCAAGATGTTTTAGAGTCCGAATCTGAAGATGTATTTTTATTTTTTAGTTTAGGACAAGCCATAGAGCAGCTTGATCGCCAGTTACGCATGCAGCAGGACATTCAACACACCCTAGCGAAGATTGAACATATTGTCATGGCTTTGGTTCAGTTTGGATGGGAAAGCGTGCAAGAGGCATGGTTGGCACTTAAACAGCAGCCGAATAGCCAAAACTTCTACCATTTCAGTGATCATATCCAAAATATGTTTGAGGTGGCTGTATGAGGCTCATGATCAACCATCAGACCCATTATGTTTACACTGATGTGGTAAACAGAAGCATTCAATATATCAAAATGACCCCGTCCACCAATGCACACCAACAGGTGCAAAATTGGGATGTGAGTGTGCCGGGGCAGCGTGATATGCAATTGGATACTTTTGGTAATGTGTGGTTGACCACAACGCAGCGCGAACCTTATCTGCAAATGACCATTATGGCGCAGGGCATCGTAGAGATGAATTTGAGTTCAAATGATTCAAATGCGGATGATTTAAACCCGAAATTGTTTTTACAGCCAACGCCGAGTACGCAGTACGATATTCACATGAAAAGTTTTGCCGATTGCTATGTCCCTCGTATCAATCGTGCCAATCTGATTCGTTTGGCTGAAGCGATATTGGCGCATATTCCCTATGTATCGAATCAAACATCGGTACATACTTCAGCGATTGATGCTTTTCATCATAAGCAAGGGGTATGTCAGGATCATAGCCATGTCATGATCGCAATGTGTCGCTATTTGGGTATTCCTGCACGTTATATTTCTGGGTATTTATTTGTGCCGAATAGTAGCCACCTTGCCAGTCACGCTTGGGTAGAAGTCTATATCGAAAATAAATGGTATTGTTTTGATGTCAGTAATCAGCTATTTACACCACAATCACATATTTATGTTGCGATTGGGCGGGACTACTGGGATGTAGCTCCAGTTCGAGGCGTTCGTGATAAAGGTGGTATTGAGTCTATGAGCTCAATTGTACAAGTGCTGAGTTGTTAATCATTTGAGGGATAAAAATGACCTATTGTTGTGCATTACGGTTAAAAGATGGCATGGTATTTATCAGTGATACACGGACAAATGCAGGTGTTGACCATATTTCAGTTTTTCGCAAACTTTATTCCTTTGGTATTGTGGGTGAGCGATTTATTACCATCCAAACCTCTGGAAATTTAGCCACAACACAAGCGGTCATTGGGCATTTACAAAATCAGCTAGAGGTCAAACAAGAGCCGAATTTATATAGTGTAAATACGATGTTCGAAGTGGCTGAATTGGTCGGGCATACCTTAAAAAAAGTCATCTCAGATGTCACATCAGATACTTTAGAACAAAGTAATTATTACTGTAGTTTATTGGTAGGCGGTCAAATTGGCAGTGCGGATATGCAGTTATATAACATCTATCCACAAGGCAACTTTATTTGTGCAACACCTGATACCCCATATTTTCAAATTGGCGAAAGCAAATATGGCAAGCCGATACTCGACCGAACTTTGCGTTACGATATGCCACTCGATGAAGCAATGCGTTGTAGCTTAATTTCTTTTGATTCAACGATACGCTCAAATGTATCTGTAGGTATGCCTTTAGATGCTTTGGTTTATAAAAAGGACAGTTTAGAAATACCAAATGGTAAGCGCATTTATGAAGAGGACCCATATTTCACCATGATCAGTAAAGGCTGGTCAGAAGCATTGCGTCAGGGTTTGATTGAATTGGCAAAACCAACAGCTGACTATTTTCAATAACCATTTGATCAACAAATCGATCAATTTAAAAAGTGAATAAAAAAAGCGAGATAAAAAAAAGCCCAGATTTGATCTGGGCTTTTTGATTTGGCGTAATTAAGCTAATTTACGTACAGGGCGCGCGCTCATACGGCATAATAATTCATAGCCAATGGTTCCGTTCGCTTCTGCAACGTCATCAACCAGACGATCTTTGCCCCAAAGCTCAACTTCAGTGCCTATCGGTGCATGCATACCGGTGATATCAATCGCAATCATATCCATGGCAACACGGCCAATCACACGCGTTTTCTGTCCATGGATGGATACATAGTTTTGTTTAGGGAAGGCACGTGGATAACCGTCACCATAACCAATCGACACAATCGCAAGATTCATTTCTTGTTCTGCAACGAAAGTCGATCCATAACCCACAGATTCACCAGCTTGAATGGTATTTAAAGCAATCACTTCAGCGGTAAAGGTCATCACCGGTTTAAGATCTAATGCTTCTACAGAACGGTCTGAGAAAGGTGTCGCGCCATATAGCATGATGCCTGGGCGAACAAAATCAAAATTCAGTTCTGGCCATTTGAAAATCGCAGCCGAGTTACAGCACGAACCCATGATTGGCGCACAAGCTTCTTTTACGTGTAAGAATTGTTCACGTTGTTGGTCATTTAAAGGATGATTTTCTGCGTCTGCATTGGCAAAGTGCATCGCCAGTACGCAAGTAAAACCTTCCGCCTTTAAAGCATTAATGACATCAATAATTTCAGGCACTTTAAAACCTAAACGGTTCATACCGCTGTTGAGTTTGACCCAAACTTTCAGACCTTGAGCGATATAGGCCTCTTTATGCGCACGTAACCAATCTAGTTGTTGCTGATGATGCACCACACATTCAATTTTTTTATCGATGATAATTTGCATTTCATCATCTGAGAAAATGCCTTCAATCAACGTAATGGGTTGTTCATAACCCAGTTCACGAATTTCTAAGGCTTCTTCTAGGCAGGCAACACCGAAGGCATCACTGTCTTTTAAGGCTGCTAAGCAGTCTTTAACTCCATGTCCATAAGCATTGGCTTTCACCATACTTACAATTTTAGCGGTTGGGGCAAGTTGTTTGACACGGTTTAAATTATATTGAAGTGCTTGTTGATCAATATAAACTGTAGCTTGGCGCACCCTAAATACTCCTACAGGGTCGATGAATTAATGGATGATAAAAAGTCTTTACTCTTCATCATCATACTGAGCATAAAACTCAGGGGAGAGGTTACTAAATTTGGTGTATTGACCTTCAAAGGCAAGACGCACAGTACCAATTGGACCGTTACGCTGTTTACCAATAATAATTTCTGCAGTACCCGCTTCTTTAGATTCTTTGTTATAAACCTCGTCGCGGTAAATAAACATGATCAAATCGGCATCCTGCTCGATTGCACCTGATTCACGTAAGTCGGACATCACTGGGCGTTTATTAGGACGGTTTTCCAGTGATCGGTTCAACTGTGACAGTGCAATTACTGGGCAGTGCATTTCTTTAGCCAGTGCTTTTAAGCTTCGGGAAATTTCTGAGATCTCGCCAACACGGTTATCGCCCATACCGGGTACTTTCATAAGCTGCAAGTAATCGACCATGATGCAGCCAAGTTTACCGCCGTGCATTTTGGCAATTCGGCGCGCGCGGGCACGTACTTCCGTTGGAGGTAGTGCAGACGAGTCATCGATATACAAATTCTTTTCTTGGAGATGCACAATGGTACTGGTTACTTTCGACCATTCATCTGCATCCATTTTACCTGCACGTAAATGCCCTTGGTGTACACGACCGAACGAGGATATCAAACGCATGGCAATTGAGTCTGCAGGCATCTCCATGGAATAAACCAGAGCGGGCAGGTTGTTATTAAACAGCACACTTTCAACCAAGTTCATGGCAAAAGTAGTTTTACCCATCGATGGACGGGCCGCCACAATAATCAAATCGCCTGCTTGCATACCTGAGGTTTTATTATCAAGTTCTACAAATCCAGTGGTTAAACCCGTGATACTGCCTTCAGTTTGAGAAAGTTCATTCAACTTATCAAATACACTAGCAACGACAGAGTTAATGGCTTTAGGGCCTTGAGCTTTGGCGTTGTTGTTGTGTTGCTCGGCAATAGAGAAAATATTAGTTTCTGCTAGATCTAAAATTTCACTGACCGTACGACCTTTGGTGTCATAGGCATTTTGTAAAATCTCCGAGCTGACTTTAATCATGCTGCGTAAAGTTGAAAACTCTTTAATTTTTGCAGCATAAGTTTCAAGGTTATAGAAACTAGAAGGTGAATCTGACATCAGTTGCATCAGGTATTCTTCGCCACCAGCAGCATCGAGCAAGTTTTGTTTAATTAGCCAGTCATTGACTAAGACCGCATCATAAGGTGAGCTATCTTTTGATAGTTGATCGATTGCTCGGAAAATATATTTATGACGGGTCGCATAAAAATCAGCTTCAGTCAGTACATCACCCACTTGCTCAAATGATTCTGCAACGGTCATCAGTGCAGCAAGCACAGCTTGTTCAATCGCAAGGTTATGGGGTGGGGTACGAAACTCTTTCAACGAACTTTGTTCTGTCGTTTTTGCTGTTGGCGTAGAGTTTGGCTTGCTGGCATTCGCCTGTGACATAAAAATCCCTGATGCTGAAACCATTTAATGTGATGGAAATGGGTGCTAATTACAGTTTTTTCAACTCTTCATTAAACTGAAATGATAGGCGTTTTCTACAGAAATGCGAACAAGTATTTCCGATTAATTCGTCACACATTGAATTGAATGAAGAGTTGAAAATGTAAAAAAGTGGAGCACTATTTTTTACAGATAAAAAAAGAGCATGCGTAAGCATGCTCTTTTCTTTGCAAGAAATTACTCAGCTACGATAGTAACTAGAACTTCTGCAACAACATCATGATGCAATTGGATTGCAATGTTGAATTCACCAGTGTTGCGAAGCGCACCATTTGGTAAACGAACTTCTGCGCGGTCTACAACAAGACCAGCATTAGTTAACGCGTCAGCGATGTCACGAGTACCGATAGAACCGAATAGTTTACCTTCGTCACCAGCTTTAGCAGTGATTACGATGTTAACTTCGTTCAATTGGTCAGCACGTGCTTGAGCAGCAGCTAATACTTCAGCTTCTTGTTTCTCAAGTTCAGCACGACGAGCTTCAAATGCAGCAGTGTTAGCTTCAGTAGCAGCAACTGCTTTACCTTGAGGGATAAGGAAGTTACGGCCGTAACCAGCTTTAACTGAAACTTTATCGCCTAATTTACCAAGGTTTTTAATGCGTTGTAATAAGATAATATCCACAGCTCAACCTCACTTATGATTGTCAGTGTAAGGGATCAAAGACAAGTAGCGAGCTTGTTTGATAGCAAGCGCTAATTGACGTTGGTAACGAGCTTTAGTACCTGTAATACGGCTAGGAACAATCTTGCCGTTTTCAGTGATGTACTGTTTTAAAGTGTCGATATCTTTGTAGTCGATGTACGTAACGTTCTCAGCTGTAAAGCGGCAGAACTTGCGACGACGGTAAAAACGTGCCATGTTATGTTCTCCTTATGCTTCAGCAGAGTCTTGAGCTTGTTGTGCTTCTTCACGTTGAGCTTTACGCGCACGTTTTTCTTCAGCACTCTTAGCCAATAGTGACTCTTCAGTGATAGCGTTTTCACGACGGATGATAAGGCTACGAATGATTGCATCGTTGTAACGGAACAATTCTTCTAGCTCATCAAGAGTAGTTTGACCACACTCAACATTCATAAGAATGTAGTGAGCTTTGTGGATCTTGTTGATTGGGTAAGCCAATTGACGACGACCCCAGTCTTCAAGACGGTGGATTTGACCTTCAGCTTCTTTGATGTGAGTTAGGTAACGTTCTACCATACCCACAACTTGATCGCTTTGGTCTGGATGTACCAATAGTACGATTTCGTAGTGACGCATTGTCAGCTCCTTACGGTTTAGGCAGCCCCAATCATTAATTGATTGAAGCAAGGAGTCACAACCAAAGTTGTGTCGCAATAATTGCGAAGCGTGAATTCTAGAGCGTTTAGGTTTGAAATACAAGGCATGGATTTAAAATGCATGAATTATTTATGGTTTAAGGCCGATTAGCGGTACGCAATAAAAACACCACATAACCTTTGAAATAAGGATCTTGAATTAAATGTTTGGGTGCTTGCCAAAGGCCATTTTGTACAAGGCCTATTTTATAAGGTAGTTTCAATTTTGAGACTTTATTCAAATAGCTCGTGTAATTCTCGATCGTGACACTACCACGATAAGTTTGAATAGCGATCTCATCAATATTGCGTCGCAAAACACTGAGCGTTTGCTGATCTTGAATATTTGTCCAATCCATTAAACCAGTAATGCTTAAACGATATTTTTGAGGTAGTTGCTTTCGTATATTTTCAAGGAATAAGGCATATTGATGAATGTTTTTAGTTTTTGCGTCAAAATCGATTTGTAAGCCTTGGATCTGATTGCCGTTATTTTCCCAATGTTTTAGCCGCTGCAAAATTTGCTGAATATTGCTATTTGACCATTGTAAATGATGGCTACGGATTACAATCCAAATTTTCTGCTGTGGTTTATGGAGGACTTGAATGCCTTGAGGGATAAACTCGGATCGTTTTAAAGGTTTATTCCAATTCAATTCACCTTGTAAAATATAGAGCTCCGTGGCTTGCTGTAAGTAGGGGCTACTAGAAATATTGCCCCAAATCCAAAAACTTGAATAATGTGCTGCATCAACACGTTGCTGTAATTTGGTTTGAGCCTGTTGTGTTTTTCCAGATTGGGCAGGTGTGCAAGCAGAGCACAAACCTATACTCAAGATAAGCAAAAGTCGAAATGTTCTTGACCACTTGATCACCTGCAAAATCATCATCAATTACCAATAATATTTTAGAGATTTAGCCCAGCTGGTTTCTGGATAGTCGCGTTTGATTTGATCAAACCATTGTTTTCGAACCGACTTATTTACATCTTTGTCTTGGCATTCATTATTGCCACTTGGCGCATAACATTGAATGGCACGGTACAGCGCATAAGCCGTTAATTCAGATTTTGTCCCTGTTTTAATAATGTTTTTATATACATCGCCACGGGCAAAATAAGTCCCCTTGAAACTTTGCAGTGAATGATCAGGCAGGTAGTTGAGATTTAGTATGGTATAGGCTTGTGAACTACGCGCATATTCACCTAAGCATAAATTAAGGCTCAAGTCTTTTGGGTTGACTTGCAATTGTTGGGTCAAAGTTGCCAAGTCAGGACATTTAATCGAATTGCTCACGCTTGCACCTTTCCATAAGAAATTTGCAAATGATGGCTGATTGCGAAACTTCTCCGCAGTGTTTTGTTCAGTATTAAATTGAGCCGCGTTGCTTGGTAATTCACGGTACGCTTGGTTAAATAAATCAAAGTTTTGATAAGCCAATGACTTATTTAGTAGGGTATAAAGCGCTACATTTTTTTGATCTTGTGTGGCTACGTTATTTTTGACCACAGACATTAAACTTTGTTCATTCGCTGCATCGACTAAATATTGTTGCTGTAGATAAGCTTGCTTGATTTTGGCTAAAGAACCAATAAATTGTGCAGTATTTTGCTGTTGAGCATAGTAACGATACAGCATAAGTTCAGCCAATCCACGTTGTTCGGCGGTTTTGCTGATGGAAAGTAGGTTTTCCCAATATTTTTGAGTGGCCTGATTTCGCCCACTAGCTTCCAGAATACGGCCTTTAAGTAGTAACTGACTCAACTGTAGATAACTGTTGATGCTGCTCGGTGCTCGTTGTGGCAGATATTTGAGTGCTTCTTGTGCTTTGTTTTGCACATAAAATAAGTGATTTGCCTGCAAATACTGGAACAGTTCTGGTGAATCTTTAAAATAATTTTTCTGTGCGTTTAACTCAGCCCATGAAATGACCACATCATCTGCCGTTTCTTTTTTGCGCATATGCATAAGGTCATAAATGCTAAGAAAAAATGGATCTTTCAAATTTTTGACATTGAGTCTATTACTTTGAAAAACATGTCGATCTAATTCATAAGGTAGATTTGGCAATTCTAAATTATAGACGCTAGATGTTGGATGATTGATTTGCCAGACATATTCATTGATCAGTAAATCGTGTTTACCACTCAGCCAAAAACCACGTCTTAATAAACCGCGTGCGCTTGCTGCATATTGACCCTGCGGATAGAGCTTAAAGTACTGAGTAATGTTATTAAAAAAAGTGGTTAATAAGTTTTGATTGAGTTTGTCATGTACTAAATCACCATATTCACCAACACCACTTTGATAGGCTTCATTTAAGGTGCTACGAATCAGCATATATTGAGAAGTTTCTTTTAACCACGCTTGATCAACATTGGTTAGTACTGAATATATCTTAGTCGCTGTGGAAAAGTTAGCATTATAAAAAGAGATCGTTGCATTTAGATAGGATACATATTGACGTGCAGCGGCAGACCAATTTGGATTCACGCTCAGTAAAGCTAATGTGTTTTCACAATTATTAATTTTTTCACGCTCATGGATCAACATGTCTTTTTCACTGCTTGAAAGCTTAGTGTCCGTTTTGACTTGTTGAATAAACGCGTGCGCACCATTTTGCAGGCTATTGCAATGTTCGTTATAACTTAAATCTGGTGCTTTTAGCGGTTTGCGCGCATTTGGCAATTTATTGTGGCTATTCACTAAAAGACTGGAAACTTCAAAAGGAACTTTGCTATAGCTAGTTGTCCATAAAGTGGATTTTTCTTCTTGAATATTAAATTTGGCAATACCTAAATCGCTAAGCAACAGCAGCATATTGGTTTGATTGTCATTTGCCGGCGTGAGCGCAGGCAATTCATTGCATGCAGTATAGGCATTGGTCTGAATTTCTGTCGAAGGTTCACAATAGACATCCATACCTGCATGACTGTGTGCACTAAAGAAAATGCCAAAAGGAATAAATGATGTGAAAAGAGCAGAGCGAAGAATTTTTTGTTGAGAAGACATAAGGCACAGTTATTTATAATTGTAGGTGCAATGATATCAAGTAGGGAAAGTTGATTGAAGATGCCTAGAAATAAAAAAGATAGAGTAAAACTCTATCTTTTTAAAAAAATACAATTGGCTTTAGAGGGGCAGTGGAAGTGAAACTAAAAATTAAACTAATCACTGTGATCAATTTGACTGAAAACATGAAATATTGTTTTGCCCAAATTTGATCATCTTCAGCTTTGAATCCTTGAATGGTTAAATAAATCCAATACAGACTTAAGGCATTCAGGATAATCATATAAATCCAATTGGCATAACCATAAAAGTATAAACCATTCATGGTCATGCAGAACAAAAACACATAAACCAAAGACTCAACTTTGGTACGGTGAATTGAACGAGCTACAGGTAAAATTGGAATACCTGCATTTTTGTAATCATCAAATCGGTAAACAGCAATTCCCCAAGAATGAGGCATTTGCCAAAATGCATAACCAATAAAAATCAGTAATGCACCTAAATCAAACTGGTTTGCAACAGCCGTATACCCGATTACAGGTGGCGCTGCGCCAGAAAGACTGCCGATAATGGTTTGATGGATTGTTGTTCGTTTTGTCCATAAGCTATAAAAACCAACGTATACGACAAAACCAATAACAGCAAAAAGAAAAGCGTAAGCATTTACCCAGAACCATAAAATGCTAAAACCAATTACACCTAAAACTAAAGCAAAAACTAAAGCAACAGGAATCGAGATTGATTTTTTAACCATCGCACGATTTTGTGTGCGTTGCATTTTTGAGTCGATGTCTTGGTCAATAACGTTATTGACAACACATCCAGAAGCGACCACAAAGAGGGTGCCTAAGAGGGTAAGAAGCAACAGAAGGAAATCTACAGAACCTTGGGCAGCTACAAAGTAGCCACCCAAAGCGGTAACAAAGTTACCAAAGAGAATTCCTGGTTTAGTCAGGAATAAATACTTTTTCAGCATGACGACCAGTTTAGATCATCATGTTGAAGTGAAGGTAGTTCATAATCCACACAGAACCTACTAAAAGGATAGCAATTGTGAGGATTGTATAAACAAATGCAATCACGTTCCAGCGTTGCTCTGAAGAAGAGTTCATATGCAGGAAGTACACTAACTGAATAAGAACCTGAGCAACCGCAGTAATCGCGATTACGGCAACCAATAGACCGCGGCTAAAACCACCTGCCATTACCATACCGAATGGAATTACGGTAAGTAGAACAGAAAGGATAAAACCGATTGTATATTGTTTAACGTTACCGTGAGCTGCACCAGCAGAGTTATGATCGTGACTCATTAGATAACTCCCATCAAGTAAACAACGCTGAATACGCAGATCCAAACGATGTCAAGGAAGTGCCAGAACAAGCTTAGGCAAGCAAGACGACGAGTGTTTGGAAGTGTCAAACCATATTTCTTGATTTGGAACATCAACACAAGCATCCATACCAAACCAGAAGTTACGTGAATACCGTGCGTACCAACTAAAGTAAAGAACGCAGATAAGAACGCACTTGTGCTTGGGCCATGACCAGCATGAACTAAATGATTGAATTCATAAAGTTCCATGCCAATGAAGGCTGCACCAAATACCCAAGTAACTGCTAACCAAGTTAAAACTTGACCAACATTTTTCTTGTATGCTGCAAGAACAGCAAAACCAAAAGTTACAGAAGAGATAAGAAGGGCGAAAGTTTCAGTTAAAACGAAACCTAAAGATTCACCAAACAGCTCTTGTGCACTTGGCGTACCCACTGGAACGTGGCTACTTAATACAGCGAACGCGATGAAGAGTGTCCCGAAAAGAACCAAGTCACTCATCAAGTAAGTCCAGAAACCAAAGACAGTGATGTCAGTATCATCGTGATGATGATGTTCGTCATGTCCGTGGTTGTCGTGATGAAGTACTTCAGCCATTGTCTTAGTCCTTCTTCAAATGTTTTTCAAGAAGCGCGTAGCGTTCATTTTCAATACGTTCAACTTCTGCAGCTGGAACATAGTAGTCAACTTTCTTAGTGAAAGAAGAAACGATGAAGCTGATAATTGAAGCAATGAAAGTTACAACGACTAACCACCAGATATGCCAGATTAATGCGAAGCCCATAACTGTAATAAACATTGCAATTACGAAACCTGCCGCACGGTTTGTAGGCATATGGATGTCTTCGTATGTAGTTGGCTTAGCGTAAGCAACACCATTTTCTTTGTCAGTCCAGAAAGTATCAATACCATTGATCTTTGGAAGATAAGCAAAGTTATAGAATGGTGAAGGAGATGAAGTAGCCCACTCAAGAGTACGACCATCCCAGATATCGCCAGTAACGTCCATGTTGTCTTTGCGTTGAAGGAAACCAACAACGATTTGCATAACAAAACAGAAGATACCGATAGCAACCAATACAGAACCAAATAAAGCGATCGCTAAGTACGGATCCCATTCAGGGTTGTCATATGTATTCAAACGACGAGTCATACCCATGAAACCAAGGATATAAAGTGGCATGAATGCAAAGTAGAAACCGAAGAACCAGAACCAGAACGCTGCTTTACCCCAAGTTTCATTTAGTTTCCAACCAAACATTTTTGGCCAGTAGAAAATGATACCCGCGAACATCGCGAACACAACACCACCAATAATTACGTTATGGAAGTGAGCGATAAGGAATAAAGAGTTGTGTACTAAGAAGTCCGCTGGTGGAACTGCCATTAATACGCCTGTTAAACCACCAATACCGAAAGTCACAAGGAAGCCAAGTGTCCAAAGCATTGGAGTTGTATAGGTGATGCGGCCCTTGTACATGGTGAATAACCAAGAGAAGATTTTCACACCAGTTGGGATCGCAATGATCATGGTCATGATACCGAAGAACGCGTTAACGTTGGCACCAGCACCCATTGTAAAGAAGTGGTGAACCCAAACAACCAGTGAAAGAACACCAATTGCTACAGTTGCGTACACCATAGATTTGTAGCCGAACAACGCTTTGCGTGAGAACACAGCAGTAACTTCTGAGTAAATACCAAAAGCAGGTAATACCAAGATGTAAACTTCTGGGTGACCCCAAGTCCAAATCAAGTTTACATACAACATTGGGCTACCACCCATGTCATTTGTAAAGAAGTGGAAGCCGAAGTAACGGTCAAGTGAAAGCATTGCAATAGTCGCAGTCAAAACTGGGAAAGTTGCAACGATAAGCACTACAGTAACTAATGCAGTCCAAGTGAAAATAGGCATGTCCATAAGTTTCATGCCAGGCGCACGCATTTTGATGATGGTAACGAAGAAGTTAACACCAGTAAGAAGCGTACCTAGACCAGAAACTTGAAGTGCCCAGATATAGTAGTCTACACCTACACCTGGAGAGTATTCGATGCCAGAAAGTGGAGGGTAAGCCATCCAACCTGTTGCAGCGAATTCACCAATTGCAAGAGAAGCCATCATTAAGCCCGCAGCGCCGGCAAATAACCAGAAGCTTAGAGAGTTTAATAATGGGAATGCTACGTCACGCGCACCAATTTGAAGTGGTACAGCAACGTTCATTAAACCAACAACTAGACCCATTGCTACGAAGAAGATCATGATTACGCCGTGGGCAGTAAAGATCTGGTCATAGTGTTCTGGGTGTAAGTAACCTTCACCGCCACCTTTTGCAAGGAACAGTTGAAGACGCATCATAATCGCATCGGCAAAACCACGCACAAGCATGACAATTGACACGAGGATATACATGATACCAATTTTTTTATGGTCTACAGATGTGAACCATTCGTTCCACAAGTAGCCCCATTTTTTAAAGTAGGTGATACCAGCAACAACTGCGATACCGCCAAGGATCATCATTGCAACAGTAACCAACACGATTGGATCGTGTGGAATAGCATCTGGTCCTAACTTACCTAATAAGCTCATGTCTTATTCCCCTGCAACAGTCGCATGTTCAACGCCTGCATGAGCTTCAGAAGCAGCAGCTTCGTGTCCAACAGTAGCTGTATGATCAGCACCGTGGTAGTTGCTCATGTATTTGTTAATCACTGATTCGAACAATTTAGGTTCAACTGAAGAATAGTAAGTCACTGGGTGTGGCTTAGTAGGGTAAGGCTTCATTGCTTCAGCTAGAGCCTTCTCTTCAGGAGTAGTTGCTTTGGCAACTAAAACTTCGATCTGGTGTTTAGAACGGTTGCCGTCACGTAAGGTTGCAAATTCAGCTTGGTCTAAAACAGTTTTTTGAACCGCTTCAGGATTAACTGAAGAACCATTACCAGCTTTAACAGCAGAAACCCATTCAGCAAACTGAGCATCAGTCACAGCATGTGCACGGAAGCGCATTTGTGAGAAGCCATAACCTGAATAGTTAGAAGAGAAACCACGGAAGCCTTCAGCAGGACTAGTTTCATCAGCTAATAAGTTCAAGTGAGTTTGCATACCTGCCATAGCATAAATCTGACCACCTAACGCCGGAATGAAAAATGAGTTCATTGTGAAGTTAGATGTTAAACGAAGGCTTACAGGAGTTTTCTCAGGGAAGCGGATCTCGTTTACAGTCGCGATGCCTTGTTCAGGGTAGATGAAGATCCATTTAAATTGTTCAGCAATAACTTGAACAGTTAAAGGAGCTTTATCTGACTCGAGTGGACGGTAAGGGTCATACTTGTGGGAACCCCACCAAGTTAACCAAGCTAAAATAGCGATAATAATTACGGGAATACCCCAAACTACAACTTCAATTGCAGTCGAGTGTGCCCAAGTAGGTGCATAGTCTGCATCTTTATTTGACGCGCGATATTTCCAACCAAACCAAAGAGCCATAAGTGCTGATGGAATAACTACCAACAACATTAGGTAGATCGCAGTAAGCATGAGGTTTGACTGACCTTCAGCAACTGGACCTTTTGAGTTTAGAAGTACCATATCACCACCACACCCAGTTAAGAGTGCAGCGATCGCAGATAAAGACAATACAGCTAAAATTGTTTGTCTCATTTTACAACCTCGGTGAAGAGTCCCATTCCCTAAATTTAAAATTTGGGATAGCGAATAAAGTGTCGCATGATTGTGATTTTTTCAGACATGAAAAAACAGTCACAATGATGCGACACCGCTACGTTGTAGGGCATTATGCCTGATATCGGCAAACTAAGCTATACATAAAGATGCTTTAAATGACTGTATTAAAACCCTATTTTGCTAGTCGGGATTGTATTTTTTTTATCTAAATTTTATTTTAATTTCAATATAATGCACAAAAAAGGGATGAAAAAATCATCCCTGAATAAAAGTGAAAATTATTGGTTTATTACCTTGGTTTTTGCCAATTTGTCATGCAAGGTTTGACGCTTCTTGCCGAAAATAAAAACGGAATCAATGATTACGCTTAATGGCATTGATAAAAAGTTCAGGAAAATAAATAAAACACTGCGTAAAGTGAAGCCACGCATGAGGTTTACAGGTTGACTGGTTTCGGCATCTACAATTTTAATCTTGGTGATTTTTTTACCAATGCTTTGACCTGATTTAGCAATCAAATATGCTTGAATGAAAAGCATAATGAAGAGATACGCAAACATTGCAATCCAAGCTTGGTTGGGAAACATTTCAACCATTTGTGTTTGTAGTGCTTGTAAAACATTGGGGTCAGCATTTGGGGTCATCACAGCTTGCATAAACTGTTCATTCAGATTTGCAAATTGTGTCTTTTCACTTGGACTAAAAAATGCCGTTAAGATAAAAGTTGCTGGTATCCAAAGCAGTAAATCGACGATTTTCGCCAAAACACGTTTAGGAATACTAGCTAGGCTAGTTTGCTCTTGTACCGCTTGAGGCTGTGCATAGGTATTTGATGGCGTAGTTGCAGTTTGATTTGATTCGAATGCTGTTGGTGCAGTATATCCTGCAGGCATATAAACCAACTGACCTTGAGTGAGTTCACCCAAAGCTTTCCATTCGGTCATACCTTGGTGCCAAACCAAGTCCGTGAGTAACACTTGTTGGCTCGCGAGCATTTTGTTAAGTTGTTCTAAGGTGTAGGGACCAGCTTGTTGGTTATTTCGTGCCAAGTAAATCTGCATAAAACTAAAATCTCAAAAAACGTCTGTAAAAGTATAAATAAAAAAAAAGACCCACATGTGGGTCTTTTTTTAACACAGTTTATTAAGCTTGTTGAGCTTTTTCTTCAGAAAGGAAGAACCATGTGTCTAATACTGAGTCTGGGTTAAGCGAAACAGACTCAATGCCTTGTTCCATTAACCATTTAGCTAGGTCAGGGTGATCTGAAGGACCTTGACCACAAATACCTACGTATTTGCCAGCTTTACGACAAGCATGGATTGCCATTGATAGAAGTGCTTTAACGGCTGGATCACGTTCATCAAATAGGTGAGAAACGATACCAGAGTCACGGTCTAGACCGAGTGTTAACTGAGTTAAGTCGTTAGAACCGATAGAGAAACCGTCGAAATGTTCAAGGAACTGTTCAGCCAACAATGCGTTAGTTGGAAGTTCACACATCATGATCACTTTAAGACCATTTTCACCACGTTTAAGACCGTTAAGCGCTAACAATTCAATAACTCGTTTCGCTTCAGCAACAGTACGTACGAAAGGAATCATGATTTGAATGTTAGTTAAGCCCATTTCATCACGTGCTTTTTTCAGTGCGCGGCATTCAAGTTCGAAGCAGTCACGGAAGTTGTCAGACACATAACGGCTTGCACCACGGAAGCCAAGCATTGGGTTTTCTTCTTCAGGTTCGTATAACTTACCACCGATTAAGTTTGCGTATTCGTTTGACTTAAAGTCAGACATACGAACAATCACTGGTTTGTCAGCAAACGCTGCAGCAAGAGTAGAAATACCTTCAACTAGTTTTTCAACATAGAATTCGATAGGGGATGCATAACCCGCAGTACGTGACATTACAGCAGCACGAGTTTCACGTGGTAGGCTGTCAATGTTAAGCAATGCTTTAGGGTGTACACCGATCATACGGTTGATGATGAACTCAAGACGAGCAAGACCAACACCTTCGTTAGGAATTTGAGCAAAGTCAAATGCGCGGTCAGGGTTACCTACGTTCATCATGATTTTGAACGGAAGTTTAGGCATAGATTCGATAGAGTTGCGTTGGATTTCAAAGTCCAAAGAACCTTCGTAAATAAAGCCTGTGTCACCTTCAGCGCAAGACACAGTCACTTCTTGACCATCAGTTAATACTTCAGTTGCATTACCACAACCTACGATTGCAGGAACACCAAGTTCACGTGCAATAATCGCAGCGTGACAAGTACGACCACCACGGTTAGTGACAATCGCAGCAGCACGTTTCATTACTGGTTCCCAGTCTGGGTCAGTCATGTCAGATACAAGTACGTCGCCGTCTTGCACTTTGTCCATTTCTTTGATTGAAGTCACAATACGAACGCGACCAGAACCAATACGTTGACCGATTGAACGGCCTTCACAAACTACATTACCTTTTTGCTTAAGTAGGTAACGTTCCATGGTGCCAACGTTTTGGCGGCTCTTCACAGTTTCAGGACGTGCTTGAACGATATAGATTTGACCATCATCGCCATCTTTCGCCCATTCGATGTCCATTGCTGAACCATAGTGGTTTTCAATGATCAATGCTTGTTTAGCAAGTTCTTGAAGTTCGTGGTCATTTAAAGCGAATTGTTGACGATCTGCTTTTTCAACGTCTACAACAACCACTGACTTACCTGCAGCACCTTCTTCACCATAAATCATTTTTTGGTGTTTAGAACCAAGGTTACGACGTAATACAGCGTGTTTGCCTGCATTTAAAAGTGGTTTAGATACATAGAATTCGTCAGGGTTTACAGCACCTTGTACAACCATTTCACCCAAGCCATAAGAAGCTGTGATGAAAACTGCGTCGCGGAAACCAGATTCTGTATCTAGTGTAAACATTACACCAGCTGCACCTGTTTCAGAGCGAACCATGCGTTGAACACCTGCAGATAACGCAACGACGTCATGTGCGAAGTTTTGGTGTACACGGTAAGAAATTGCGCGGTCGTTATAAAGTGAAGCAAATACTTCTTTAATCGCAATAAGGACGTTGTCGATACCACGGATGTTCAAGAAAGTTTCTTGTTGGCCAGCAAATGAAGCATCTGGTAAGTCTTCTGCTGTTGCAGATGAGCGAACGGCAACCGCGATATCAGGGTTGCCGTTTGAAAGAGCTGTGAAAGCCTCACGAATTTCTGTTTCAAGTTCAGCTGTAAGCGGAGTGTCTACAATCTATTGACGGATTTTTGCACCAGTTTCAGCAAGTGCATTTACATCGTCAACATTGAGTGCAGCAAGTTCAGCGTTAATTTTAGCGTTTAGGCCACTTTGCTCGAGGAATTCACGATATGCTTGAGCTGTAGTAGCAAAACCACCAGGAACAGATACACCAGCATTTGCTAGATGGCTGATCATTTCACCTAATGATGAGTTTTTACCACCCACGAGTTCTACGTCGTGTTTCCCTAATTTTTCTAGACCAATTACGCGCGCTTCCAAAGTTGTTACTCCACTTTTGCAGTATTAATCACTATCTTGGCATGAAATTATAACAAATTACTTAGCATTCTAAATTTACTAAGTGACAGTCATGTAAGATGGTTTACTATAAAGATTATATAGCACTAAGACAAATTTTGGAGGAGAATTTTAATGTCAGAAGGTAAACAGATTCAGCGTAGTGTTTTCTTTGTTTCGGATGGGACAGCGATTACCGCAGAAACGCTTGGTCATTCACTGTTAGCCCAGTTCCCTCATGTAGATTTTGACATTCATATTATTCCATATATTACCTCTGAAGAAGCTGCTACAAATGTGGTTGCAGAGATCAATCTTAGAGCGCAGCAAGACGGTCAAAAGCCTTTGGTGTTTGATACCCTTGTAGACCCGTATGTACGTGACATTATTAATACTGCAAATGCGATAAATCTTGATGTTTTTGAAGGGCTTATTAGTAAACTGTCTGACGAGTTAGGTACTGCGCCTACGACTTTAGTCGGTCAAACCCATGCAGTAACAGATTCTGAGTCTTATAAAGCACGTATTGATGCGGTGCATTTTGCTTTAGATAACGATGATGGGGCACGTACTCGTCATTATGATAAAGCTGATTTGATTTTAATCGGGGTATCACGTTCGGGTAAAACACCAACTTCCATCTACCTTTCTTTGCAATTTGGTATTCGTGTAGCGAACTATCCTTTGACAGAAGAAGACTTGGATGACAACCGTTTACCTGCAGTTTTACGTGAACATAAGCATAAGTTATTTGGCTTGATGATTGATGCAGAGCGCCTTGTAGCAATTCGTTCAGAACGTAAGGCCAATAGTCGTTATGCTAGTTTTAGTCAGTGCCAGATGGAATTACGTGCGATTGAAGGTATTTATATTTCAGAAGGAATTAAATACTTAAACGTGTCGGAAATGTCGATTGAAGAAATTTCAACTCGTGTTTTACAAATGACTGGACTGAAACGTCGTATTGGTTAAGTGTAAATTGAGCCACTTCGGTGGCTCTTTTGATGATAATGAATTTCTGTATAAATTATATAAAAATAGTATTAATTTCTGGCTTGTCATACTTTTAATGAATGATAAATATTTAAAATATTGATGAAAATTTTCCTCAATATTTAGACTTAAAATTTAAGCAATTTCTGCATTCAAATGTGTACCAATTTGATGAATTTTTTTGGCTGAAAATTTATAAAATATGGCCTAATTGACAGCTTGAATCTTTTAAAATAATCCGTGCTGTGCTGTATTTTTAGCTATGAATTAAGCCTGAATAATCTACTTGATAAGAGTGGTGTATATACCTGATTTAGCACATACAGTTTAATATTTGATCAAGTTTTCAAAAATAGCTTGTTTAAATGCAAAAAAAATAGGCAAAAAATAGAATAAAAAATAATCAAACAGTTGCTTTTAGGTGTTAAATCTCAAGAAATGGCATCATTTATTTAATTGATGTGAGTGAAAAGTGCTCGAATTGAGACTATTTAGGCTTTAAAAGCTGATATGAAGTGATATTAAAATTGGATTTTTAGCAGTTATTTCCCTATTGAATATAGATTAGAACATAAGTAAATGTCGGCTGAATATGAGCATCGGTATAAATTTTCCAACTTATAGTTAGGGATTAAAAGAGTGGTGTAAGACCAGATTAAGCGACTGAAAAATTATTGGTTTGATATAAATTTTTTATGAAGAATTGATCATAACTATTCAAAATTGCACGTCTATAAACTCGCTGTAGCTGATGGTGTAGGTCGGAGGCATGATTTAAGTCTGAGAAATGAAAAAGCATGTAGCACGATTAAAGCTATTTTCATTTATGGATTTTTAAGAATCCTTAGCCTTATCGAATGAAAGTATTCAATAACGTAGGGGATTTACTAAAAGCCACCAAAGATGGCTTTTAGTGTTGTGAATTTTGATCAATTGGATAAATTCTAGTAATTGTCATGTGAAAATAATTGCAATGTAATTACTTTTATTTGGGCGGGCTAGATTCGCTGCGAACAATGACATTACACTCAAACGTATGCTCATCTAAAGCCGTGATTGAATTACTCTGAATTTTTGCAATTGGCCAAGTATTTAAGATGCAGTTGGGTTGCTGTAATGCAGCATAATAATGATCAGATTTTAGGAAGGTTTTGTTTTGAATTGCGGTATTTGGACTGAGTAAATGTCTTAACCAATGGTTCGGCACTTGGTCTTCTAAAAAACGAATCGCCAAAATACTCTTAATACGATTGCTAAATAAACGTCGATTTTTTGCAATCAGTGGGTGCTGGATTAATTTATTCAGTAGACGTTCGGTGCGTGGTAAGACAAATTGCGGTTTGATTTGATAGACCATGATGTTATCTGCAACCTGACATAGATGATGTAGTTCAGAGACCACATGTTGATCTATCCCAATAATGGCGATTTTTTGATTCTTAAAATCATAATCTTTGATCTGTTCTGAACCTATGATCATTCCACGAAAGTGTTCAAAATCTTCTACATGATTATTAAAAATATGGTGGGTTGCATCCTGCTTGTTGGCCATATTTATTCCTTGTCTTTTCTTTTTTTAGTTGAGTCTTAGATAGGAATATCTTCTGTGATGTGCCAGTTGTGGTAAAGCGTTATTTCAGTCTGATGAGTCATGCAATTTGTCTAGAATTGATTTGCTTGGCCCTTGTCATTTATAGATTTCTAGGAGTGAGCTAATTTTTTTCTGCATTGAAGTTTATGAATCACTCAAGCAGGTCGAAAAAAACAATAAGCGACCTGCATGAACAGCTTTTGAGAACTATAGATGTGGCGAATTTTAAAGTGGTTCATCATTTTGTGAGCTATAGTCAAGTTGACTCGGGGTTGAATGCTTAAGTTCGGGTTGGTCGGTATGTGTACGTAAATAGTTCATATCACGAATATTTTTTTGTACAGCAACTGCACCAAACAAACTCATTAGGAAAGCCATCATGTAAAAACCTTTTTCACTTAATGCTAGTTCAGCATTCCAAAGGCCAATGGCAAGAAGTACAAGGCAAATAATGACGGATGCCCAGCACAGTCCAAAGTAGATTGCAGTGACATGCATTCCTTCTAAACGGTCACGAATGATTTTTTGTAGTGAAACCGATGAAAATAATCCATAGAGCAATAAAATGAGATAAAAGCCTTTTTCATTCAGCATCATATTTGCATTGAATAAACCTATGCAAAACACTACAGCGCCTAAAATGAGGGCACACCAACTTGCTGCGATAAATGCGGGTGTGGGTTTATTAATATATTGGCTCATCTGCTTATTTTTCTCATTGTTTTGCTTGTGTTTAATATTTATACAGGAATGAAAATGAGTAAAGCAATTATTTCGTTGAGGCAATGATGGTTTTTAAGTACAGGTTTGGTCGTTGTTAGCCGAAACCATATTATCTGTTGACTGCTATCCGTCTAAAGAACCACAAAACATGTAGTCACAATTCTGCCTTTAGACGGATTAAACGCTTGGATTAGATTATTAAGCTTAGAGTCTTAAGCGAGATCATTTTTGATTTGCATTAAACGTTCGAAGTTTTCAATGCGCTTGTCGGTATCGTAAATGTCACAGGTGAAAATAAATTCATCAACGTCATATTTGGTGAGTAGGTTTTCTAAACCTGCTCGAACGGTTGCATTTGAACCGACTTGTCCCATAGCGTAGAAATTATCAACAGACATCTTTTCTGCAGCAGACCATAAGCCTTGCATACTGTCGACTGGAGCTTTGAGTTTTAAACTTTGACCACGCATTAAACCTAAAACGCGTTGATAAGCACTCGTCGCCAGATATTCTGCTTCTTCATCTGTTTCAGCAACAACCGTTGGTACGCCCATAGAGACATAAGGTTGATCTAAATATTCGGATGCTTGGAAATTTTCACGATAGAGCTGAATTGCTTGTCCAAGCATGCGTGGTGCGAAATGTGAAGCAAATGAATAGGGTAGACCTAAACGTGCAGCGAGTTGTGCACTGAACAGACTTGAACCTAGAAGCCATACAGGAACATGTGTATTTTGTCCCGGTGTGGCAATGATGCGCTGGTGAGGTTCAGGTGCTTTGAAGTATTGTAAAATCTCAAGAACATCTTGTGGAAATTGATCTTCGGTTTCCTGACGGCCACGGCGTAATGCGCGCATGGTGGTTTGGTCAGTACCTGGTGCGCGACCTAAGCCGAGTTCAATACGTCCAGGATATAACGTTTCAAGTGTGCCAAATTGTTCAGCGACAACTAAAGGCGCATGGTTGGGCAACATAATCCCGCCTGAACCGAGCTTGATGGATTGTGTATTTGCTAAGAGATAACCGAGTAAAACCGCAGTTGCAGAACTTGCGATGCCGTCTATATTGTGGTGTTCGGCTAACCATAGACGGTCATAGCCAAGTTGTTCTGCTTTCTGTGCTAACTGGAGTGCATGTTTGAGCGAAAATTCGATGGTTTTATCATCTCGAACAGGTGCGAGTTCAAGTATTGAAAATTTTGTATCGGCTAGAGTACGCATGTTTTCTCTCAGAGATCTTTATATCGAAATAATACGATATAAAAAGCTGAATGTATATCGAATAAATTCGATATGGTTGTGGGGCGGTGTAAAAAGACAACTTTAGATATATCTAAACTTTTTTTATATACAAAAAAAGCACCCGAAGGTGCTGATTTTTTTCCATTGAAATATATCGATTACCGTTTACCGTTTTTGTACCAACCTAAGTGACGACCATTGTCTCCACGGTAGCCTCGGTCGTTATAGCTATAATTATTGGTACGATAGCCACGGTTGTTATAACGACGGTCATAGCGATCATCATAACGACCATTATAGCGGTCATCATAGCGACGGTCTTCAGACACTTTTTTACCTAGTGCAGAACCACCAGCTGAACCAAGTGCAGCACCGATATAACCACCGTTTGTGCCGCCCATGTTTTTACCTACGGTATAACCACCTGCGCCACCAAGTGCACCACCGATGATGGCACCATTACGGTCACGTTTGTTTGCCGATGCTGCTGCACCTGCACCGCCACCAATTGCTGAACCAATCATTGCGCCAGTTTGGCCGCCAACTTGGTTACCGATTGCTGCACCAACAACACCACCTAAAGCAGATGTTAATGCAGTATTGGTGCTATTACCTGCATGTGTTGCAGTCATAGTAAGTGCTGAAGCGGCAATTGCTGCACTGAATAGAATTTTATTAATTTTCATTTTTAAACTCCTTACGAAGCATGATGTTTATCTGTTGATATCAATATATGAAAACACATAGCGAATATTTGGAGCGTGATGTGAAATAAAATACGTGTTCCGTTGCTGCAATGTAAATTTTGCACTTTATTTCTACATGATTGATGACTTGGTTGGAGGGAAGGCAAATCTAAATATTTATCAGGAGCAATAAATAAAGTTGTATTTATCATTTGAAAAAAGGCGATACATAAAAAAGCACCCGAAGGTGCTATTTTCACTATTCAATAAGGACTCACTAATTTTTGAATTAGTGACGACGACGGTAACGTTTTTTGTATTTACGTTCTTGGTGTTTGTCGTAAGCTTTGTCTTTAGAGATTTTATTACCTAGAGCAGCACCACCAGCAGCACCTAGTGCAGAGCCGATGTAACCACCGTTTGTACCGCCCATGCTTTTACCAACAGTATAACCTGTACCACCACCTAAAGCACCGCCGATAGCAGATTCTGTACGGTTGCGTTTATTACTTGCTACCGCAGCACCACCAGCACCACCAAGAGCGGCACCAATTGTAGCGCCGGTATTACCGCCCATGTTTTTACCAATTGCAGTACCTGCAACACTACCTAATGCACTAGCTGCAGCAACGCGTGTTGTACTATCTGCATTTGCAGACACAGTGAACATAGAAGCAGTTGCTAGAGTGGCTGTCATTAAAAGAGTATTCAGTTTCATAGTTCACTCCATGTCCTTCATAAACGCGAGGACTTTTTCATAATCATTTCGATGGCAGTAAATGTAACAAAACTATTCGCTATAAATATGGAGAGCTTTCACTTTATTTAGTGATTTGAGTGTCTAGTTTGTATAAGTTTTATTAATATTGTGAAAAAAATGGTCGAATGCTGAAAATCTGTACGACTTTGTGGAGAAAGGTAGGAGTGATGAATTTCACACTTTAATATTTCGGGTCATCGATAGGCCAAAAAACAATAAATATGTCATTTCAGACCCATTATCGGTACACTAGCGCCATTATTTTGAATTTTGGCATATCCGTGAAAGTTTAGCGGTAGAGCCTGTGTATTGAGATTTTTTGAAAAATGAAAGAATCGTTACGTTTACGATTAGATCAGCTCTCTGACCGTCACGAAGAATTAAATGCATTACTCGCAGATGTAGAAGTCATTTCAGACAACAAACGTTTCCGTCAGTTGTCACGTGAGCATAGTGATTTATCTGAAATCACTGAAGTTTGGAAAAAATACCGTCAAGCTGAAGAAGATATTGAGACTGCTGAAGTAATGATGACGGATCCAGATTTTAAAGAGATGGCCGTTGAGGAAATCAAAGAAAATAAAGCTTTGATCGGTCAGCTTGAAGCAGACTTAAACATTCTGATGATTCCAAAAGATCCGAATGATGCGAACTCTGCTTATTTAGAAATCCGTGCCGGAACAGGTGGTGACGAAGCTGCAATTTTCTCGGGTGACTTGTATCGCATGTACAGTAAATATGCTGAATCACAAGGTTGGCGTATTGAAGTGTTGTCTGAAAATGACGGCGAACACGGCGGTTATAAAGAAGTGATTTGCCTCATCAATGGTGAAGGCGTATATGGTCGTTTGAAATTTGAAAGTGGTGCACATCGTGTACAGCGTGTTCCTGCAACAGAGTCACAAGGTCGTGTTCATACTTCGGCATGTACTGTTGCGATTTTGCCGGAAATTGATGTAGACACAAGTGTTGAAATTAATCCTTCAGAATTACGTATTGATACCTATCGTGCCTCTGGTGCAGGTGGTCAGCACATTAACAAAACTGACTCCGCGGTGCGTATTACCCATATACCAACGGGTACAGTTGTAGAATGTCAGGATGAACGTTCACAACATAAAAACAAAGCCAAAGCGATGGCGCTGTTGGTTTCTCGTTTAGAAAATGCCAAACGTGCGGCGGCAGATGCCGCGACATCTGAAATGCGTCGTGACTTAGTAGGTTCTGGTGACCGTTCTGAGCGTATTCGTACCTATAATTATCCACAAGGTCGTATGACTGATCATCGGATTAACCTAACGCTGTATAAGTTGGATGCAGTGATGGAAGGTGATTTGACTGAATTGCTAGATAGTTTGCATCGTGAATATCAAGCCGATCAGTTGGCGTTATTAGCACAGCAGAATGGTGGCTGATGAATATTGCACAGGCTTTGGCCTATCGTGGTGAACCTGAAAGTTATGAACGTCAGGAAAATGCGTGGTTGTTAGAGCACATCACCAAGATTGATTCTTTTGATTTAATCATGAAAAAGGATCAAGAATTGACGGCAGAACAAGAACAACTCTATGTCGACAGTCTTGCTCGTATTGCAGCAGGTGAGCCTTTGGCTTATGTCACAGGTTCTCAGCCATTTTGGACGCTAGATTTAAAAGTGACTAAAGATACTTTGGTTCCACGTCCTGATACGGAAGTACTCGTTGAAACTGTACTCCGTTTAGAACTTCCTGAAGATGCTCGTGTGGTGGATTTAGGAACAGGAACTGGCGCTGTAGCCTTGTCATTAGCCAGTGAACGTCCAGAGTGGTCAATTGTAGCTTCGGATATTTACGAACCTACCTTGGAAGTTGCTGAGTTTAATGCCAAAAAGCATGATCTTGAACATGTGCAGTTTGTCTTAGGTTCTTGGTTGAAACCTTTTGGACGTGCTTTCTTTGATGTAATTGTGTCAAATCCGCCGTATATCGATGTTGATGATGTACACATGAAGGATTTGGCGACAGAGCCTGAACGTGCTTTGGTTGCAGACAATCATGGGCTTGCAGATCTTGAGCAAATCATTCTTCAAGCCAAAAAACATTTAACCGTGAATGGTTGGGTGGTGCTCGAACATGGTTATGACCAAGGTGAAGCGGTCAGACATTTGTTCTTACAAGCTGGGTATCGAAATGTTCGGACTGTAAAAGATTATGGTGGCAATGACCGTGTCAGTTTAGGCCAGTGGCAACACTGATTTGGTGTTAGAGATAGTCAAAAATAAAGCGCATTGAATGCGCTTTATTTTTTTGTTTTTGATATTCGATCAATACTTACATTGGGTAGTCTTGTAAGCTATCGAAAACTTCAACTTGTTCTAAAGCTGCTGTTTCTACTGCAAGACAGTAAGCAATAATTTTTGCAGTTGCATTCACTAAATTTTCATCTTTTAGATTTGCACCTGCTTGAATTGCTTCAATGTCATCCGCTTGGATATCCAGTGCATGAGCAACTTCAACTGCATTTTCAGTGCTAAAAAATTGTGAGATCAAATTTTGCAAATCGATATCTGCGACAGTTTTAAGCTGTTCATGAAACAGTTCATCAATTGCGTCAATCTGAGTGAAAAGAGAATCTGAAAAGTTTTGAACAAGTTGTTGTTCAAGAACATCAATCATCTTAAGCATAGGATAGCCTTTCAAGGAGATGCAGGAGAATTGAAAAATAAATAAGCAAAGTGCTTTAAATTGAGTGAAAAATAACCTAATTAGACTAAAGTAGCAATCGTTCAAGGATGAATGGTCAGTCTATTTATTGAATATTTTTAAGTTATTGATTTTCTATTAATTAGATGAATATTCAATTTATAAATAGCGAATATCAAATTCTAGGCCTTGAATTCAGGCGCATTATTTTGTCGATACGCACCGGGACTGACGCCTGTCCATTTTTTAAATGCCCGATGAAAAGCACTCGGATCATGAAAATTTAGTTCTTCACTGATATCTTGCAAACTTTTATCGGTATGGGTTAAAAAATCGATGGCAGTATCACGTCGGATATCATTTTTGAGTTGTTGATAACTCACACCTTCACTTTTAAGACGGCGATGCATGGTGGCTTCCGACATATTCATTTTGACCGCCAACTCATAAAACTCTAACCATTCGGCAGGAGAAACGTCTAACAGTTGTTTACGAATTTGGCTACTGAGCGCATACGGGTTTTTAAAGCGCACCAAAAGGTTTTCAGGCGTTTGTTGTAGGAATTGATACCATGAACGTGTGTCTTGTTTGATTGGCAGGGTTAAATAACTGGCATCTAGTTGTATATAGTTTTGACTGGCTTGGTAATGAATATTTTCACAAAAGCGAACTTTATAGTCGTGATCATCAAGCGGCGCATCACATTTGAATTGGATTTGATTTAACAAAATTCGTTGTCCACTCAGCCAGCACAGTAGCGTATGGATGAGCATTAAATAAGTTGCATAGCTGAACATGCGTTTAGGCGCTTGTTGGTCATAGATCACGATATAAGCAAAGTGATCTTCAATGGTTAAATCACTATGCAATTCATCTAAAACCAGATTTAAAAACTGCAAAATTTGCTTGAGTGCATCTCCCAAAGTGCTGTTATGCATGACCATTTTTGAAAGCAGTTTGAAACTACCACGTCGCATGGCATGCCGATCCATGCCAAAAAATTCATCATCCATCACATCTGCAAGATGAGTCCATAAAGCCGCATATTGTGAAACGGAAACTCTGGTTTTACTCGATAGCAGTAACTCAGAGGGAATACCCGCCTTTTGTAAAATAGCAGAAATATCAAATTGCTTTTTTTGCGCATCGTATAATGCTTCATGCACCAAGTCGATTGAAATCGTCCCTTTGCTGTATTCGAGTCCATGCTTCGGCATATGTGCGGATAGGTCCTTGTTCAGAATTGTCCAAATACATCAGAAAAGATGCAACATTTGGAAATTGTACTGAATAAATTCTCTGTTTACTCTGCATCTTAAGTCGAATTTAAAACAAACATCATAAATAGGGAAATGCTATGGACATTAAAGGAAAAGTTTTTGTTGTGACAGGTGGTGCATCGGGCTTAGGCGCTGCGACAGCAACACATCTGATTGGCTTGGGTGCCAAAGTGATTATTGTGGATATGAATCTTGAGCATGGCGAAGCGATGCAACGTCAACTGGGTGATCATGCCAAATTTGTTCAATTGGATGTTACCGATGAACAAGCGGTCGGCTCTTTCTTTACACAAGTTGAAGCGGAATTTGGTCAACTCAATGGTTTAGTGAACTGTGCCGGTATCGCACCCTCTGCAAAAGTTTTAGGTCGTGACGGATTGCATGATTTGGCGATGTTCCAAAAAGTATTAAATATTAATGTTTCAGGTACATTTAATATGCTGCGCTATGCGGCACAACTGATTGCTAAATATGAATTAAAAGCGGGTGAAGAAGAGCGTGGCGTGATTGTGAATACGGCGTCAGTTGCTGCTTTTGATGGTCAAATTGGTCAGTCGGCTTATGCAGCATCTAAAGGGGCAGTGGTTGCAATGACATTACCTCTTGCACGTGAGCTTGCACGTGAGTCGATTCGTGTGATGACTATTGCTCCGGGCATTATGGAAACCCCGATGCTCAAAGGCTTAGCACAAAATGTACAAGATGCTTTGGGGAAAATGGTGCCTTTCCCACCACGTTTAGCAAAACCACAAGAGTTTGCAAAATTAGTGACGCATATTTTTGAAAATGCTTATCTCAATGGCGAAGTGATACGTCTTGATGGCGCGATCCGTATGCAGCCTAAATAGTTATTTATTAAAACTGCTTATTCAGGCTTCTACGACGGAGTCTGATCGAGAATAACTTCGTTGACAGTAGCTTATCTCGTTACTTTTGTTTCGGCAAAAGTAACCAAAACCATAGTCATTTGTAAAACTCGTCATCAAGTATTTATTGATTTACAGATTACAGAAACATTAGAGATTAATGGCGTCCTGCCTCAGACAGTTGCAAATGACGTCGTCGTGTATCTAACTTTGCTTTATACAGCCAAAGTATTTTTAATTCCGCAGTTATCCAAAATTTAAAGCTATACGCGCTATAAAAGATTTAGAAAAGGAAGTCTCATGATTTTAAATGATGAACAAAAAATGGTTCAGGACATGATGCGAAGCTATTCGCAAGAAAAACTGAAACCAACGGCAGCTGAGCGTGACAAAACGGCAGCATTTCCTGCACAAGAGCTAAAGGAACTTGGTGAGCTGGGTGCTTTAGGCATGACGGTTTCGGACGAATGGGGAGGTGCAGGTTTAGACTATGTGTCTTTGGTTGTTGCCTTAGAAGAAATTGCTGCAGGTGATGGTGCGATTTCCACAATTGTCAGCGTACAAAACTCCCTGCCATGTGGCATTACGCAACGTTATGGTACTGAAGCACAAAAAGAAAAATACTTAAAAATATTAGCCACTGGCGAATGGTTAGGTTGTTTTTGCCTAACAGAACCACAAGTGGGTTCAGATGCGAGTGCATTGGAATGTAAAGCGGAGCGTGATGGTGATGAGTGGGTGTTAAATGGCACCAAGCAATTTATTACCACAGGAAAACATGCTCAAGTAGCCTTGGTTTTTGCGGTAACGGATAAATCTGCAGGTAAAAAAGGGATTTCGTGCTTTTTAGTACCAACGGATGCGCCGGGTTATATCGTATCGCGATTAGAAGACAAAATGGGTCAGCATTGTTCCGATACAGCAACTATAGTTTTAGATGACTGTCGGATACCTGCCGATAGTCTTTTAGGCCAAGAGGGTGAAGGCTATAAAATTGCCTTATCAAACCTAGAGTCAGGTCGAATTGGCATTGCAGCGCAGTCTGTGGGTATGGCACGAGCAGCATTAGATGCAGCCGTTGAATATGCCAATGAACGAAAGGCATTTGGGGTGGAGATTGTACAGCATCAGGCCGTGGCATTTCGCCTCGCGGATATGGCCACCCAAATTGAGGCAGCACGCCAGTTAATTTTCCATGCAGCGACGTTAAAAGATGCCGGTTTTCCATGCTTAAAAGAAGCCTCGATGGCGAAACTTTTTGCATCGACGATGGCTGAACGGGTGTGTTCAGATGCCATTCAAATCCATGGAGGCTACGGTTATGTATCTGATTTCCCAGTTGAACGCATTTATCGTGATGTACGTGTCAGCCAAATCTATGAAGGTGCATCGGACATTCAACGTCTGGTGATTGCACGTGAAGTCACCAAAGGATAGGTGATTAAAAAATAGACTTTGGTCGATGTTCAAACCCTGCAATGGCGTTGATGGTTATGGAAATTGCAGGGGACATCCAAACATGGTTATCTAGGTATACACAGTCTAAGAATAGATTGTTTAACAAAGTATAAGTTTCAAAACTAAAAAACCGACATTGCAATCGGTGTATGGAATAGCAGTAAAGGCGGATGTGGCAAAGGAATCGTCACTAGTACGCAGCGGTACAACAACAAGATGAATAAACCTCAAAGTCTTGCACTTTGAATCATAGAGAACTGGATAGGAATTGTCGTCATGAAGACACTAGAACAAGCATATCGTGATTTTAATTTTGAAAAGATGGTTACAGAACAATTGGTCGGTACGCCAAGTTCAATCAATGCTTATGATGAATGTTGTGGGCGCTATGTTGGGCAAAATCGAACTGCGCTGATCTGGGAAGGTAAAAATGGTGAATCTGAGCAATGGACTTTTGAGCAATTAGATTTAGCTTCTGCACAATTGGCAAATTATTATCAGCGCATTGGATTGAAAGCAGGTGATTGCATTGCAGGTCTTTTACCTCGCACAGCAGAGTTGTTGATCACCGTATTGGCAACATGGCGTATAGGGGCAATTTATCAACCGTTGTTTACTGCATTTGAGTCCAAAGCGATTGAACATCGAGTGCAAACTGCGGGAACAAAGCTGATTGTAACCAACACTGAGCAACGATCAAAACTCAATCATATTGATTTACCGCATATTTTAACTGTACATGCCGATCAAGCAATTCAGACAGATCCTGACTTTTGGTCAGAGTTGCAATTGCATGACGCCACATTTAACTCAGTTCCCCGTTCATTTGACGATGAATTTTTAATGATGTTTACCTCAGGGACGACCGGTTTAGCCAAGTCTGTACCTGTGCCACACAAAGCGTTATTGGCATTTAAAGGGTATATGACACATGCGGTTGATTTGCGTGATGAAGATTCATTTTGGAATTTGGCAGATCCGGGTTGGGCTTATGGTTTGTACTATGGAATTGCAGGGCCATTAAGTTTAGGACACAGCATTATTATGGATGAACGTGCTTTTAGTGTTGATCATGCACTTCAAGTCATCAAAAAATATAAAGTCAGTAATTTGACCGGTTCTCCAACGGCTTTTCGTATGTTCTTTGGCTTCAAAGAAAAATTTGACGCATCCATAAAATCACATTTACGGGTTGTGAGTAGCGCAGGTGAGCCGCTAACGCCTGAAGTGATTCAATGGTTTAATCACGACTTAAACGTCAATATTTATGACCAATATGGACAAACGGAACTTGGAATGGTGATTGCAAATCATCATGCCTTAGAACACTACAAAAAAGTGGGTTCAGCCGGTTTTGCTATACCGGGTCATCGTTTCGCGGTGCTCAATAAAGACTATCAAGAAATTGAACGTGGTGGGATTGGAACATTGGCATTAGACTGGTCGCAATCTCCACTCATGTGGTTCACAGGCTATGGTGGCAATAACCGTAAAGCCTTTGTAGGTAACTACTATTTAACTGGTGATACTGTTCGTTTAAATGAAGAAGGTGGAATTGATTTTGTGGGTCGTGCTGACGATGTCATTACAACGTCAGGCTATCGTGTAGGACCTTTCGATGTGGAAAGCACATTATTAGAGTGCGAAGAGGTTTTAGAGTCGGCAGTTGTTGGTAAGCCTGATCCTGAGCGCACTGAATTGGTCAAAGCTTTTGTGGTATTGAAACCACAATATCAAGCAAGTTCTGAACTCATGGATAAGCTACAAGCCTATGTAAGATCACGTTTATCCAAGCATGCTTATCCAAAAGAAATTGAATTTGTTGATGGGTTGCCTAAAACATCGAGTGGAAAAATCCAACGTAATCTGTTGAAGCAACAAGAAGTGGCCAAAGCACAATGTATGCAAAAGGTCAGTTAAGTTTAGGCTGAGATAGATTAAAGGAAAGGCTGCGTAAATGCAGCCTTTTTTGATTTGCTTATTTAAGTTGGATAATAATTATTTTTGAGTTTGCAATTTTAATGCTGAGACATCGGTAAATGTTTTGGAAAGCTAATGAGGCAAAGCTGTGCAGAAATAAGTGCACAAGCAAACATGATTGTGACTAAACCTAAGCTGCCAAAATTACTAAATTTACCGGTTAAAGTTGTAATGATCGCACCAAAGCCAAATTGTAAAGCACCTAATAATGCAGATGCTGTACCAGCATTTTTATGCTGAAACATAAGAGCCAAATGGCTTCCGGTAGGCATAATGAAACCTAAAAGTGCAACGGCGATAAATAGTGCGCTACAGAAGAATATTAGATTTGAATAGCCTGAGCATTGTGCAAGGAGCAATACAGCCATAATGAGTAAGAAACTGCTGTTCATGATTTTATAGGCATTCAGTGGTCCAAATTTTTCATGCACTTTGGGGTTAAAGATTGCAGCAGCAATTAAACCAAATGCATTGAATGCAAAGAGCAGGCTAAATTGGGTAGAACTCAACTGATACTCACTGATAAATACACTGGCTGAACCAGCGATATAGGCAAAGAAGCCAGCTTGTGCAATACACAGTGTGAGTGAGTAAATGATGAACTTACGATCCCTGATAATTTGCCCATATAATTTGATGGTTTGTGAGAGCTTGAATTGTTGACGCAATTCCACTTGACGTGTTTCAGGGAGTAGCATTGCAACGGCTGCCAATACAATCGCGGCATATACGGCTAAAAAAATAAAAATATTTCGCCATGAACCTAAAGCCTGTAAGCCATCGCCAATTAGAGGTGCAGCCACCGGTGAAAGGCCTAATATCGCCAAAACCATTGACATCATTTTGCCCATTGCCGGGCCTTGAAACTGATCTTTGATAATCGCAAAGGCAATCACCATCCCAATTGAACCACCTAAACCTTGAATAAAGCGAATCCATTGTAATTGTTCAACGCTTTGTGCAAATGTGCAGCCGATCGAGCCTAAAATATAAATCCCTAAACCTAAGTAAATAAGCGGCTTACGGCCAAATTTATCCGATAGTGGGCCATACATCAGCTGGCCAAGCATTAAACCCACAAAAAATGTCATCAAACTCAGTTGGATCGCACCTTCGCTACTCCCTAAAGATGTTGCCATAACGGGAATGCTTGGTAGGTACATATCAATACCTATCGGGCCGATGGTTGCGAGTAATGCAATGAGTATGGGCATTGCACGTGTATTTGATGCTGTCATAATGTGGTTGGATCTTGTGGAAAGCAGCGCATTCTGAAACTTATCGGTTTCCTAAGTCAAAGAGAGCAGCATTGGCAAAACTAGGCCGTCCTTTGGTCATGTCGGCAGAACAGCGGCGTGCAGAAATTTTTTCTATTGCAGAACAACTCTTTGGTGAGAAGGGCTTTGAAAATGTCACCATGTCTGAAATTGCGACCGCAGCAGGTATGTCTAAAAAAACGCTATATGTGTATTTTTCTGATAAACGTGAACTGCTTATTTCATTGGTTGAGTCGTCCTATATCTGGACTGAAGATGCTTTTGATGCCAATAGTTTAGATCGTGTGTTGGCCTTGCAGAATCAGTTGAAGAAAATCGCTGAGCATGTCCTGTCCGAGCGGCATATTAAGTTGTGCCGACTGGCGATCGCAGAGCGTGTTGGTGTTGATGGAATAAGTGATACTTTTTATGAAAAAGGTATCGCCAAAAGCCGAGATCATTTGATTCATACTGTGAGTCATATTCCAAGTGCCCAATTTGTATTGAACTTAAATGCAGATATCATGGCGGATATGTTATTTGGTGCAACCATTTCGAAGCCTTTCGTCGATTTACTATTTTTAAATCAGCAGATCGATATGCAGCAGGTAAATACGGCAATTGAACAAAGTATTCAGGCTTTGTTTAAAATGTGAATGCCTAAATTTTCATAGCAAAATTGAATATTTATTTTCGTCCTTATCTTTGGATTGCTCGTTATAATGGCCTCGGTTTTATGTTTTAAATGAGATAGCAGAACATGGATGCACAGCTCGATCTAGATTCAGACATGGAATTAAGTGATGATGAAATGCATCTATACAGCCGTCAAATATTGCTTGATGGTTGGGACATCGATGCGCAAGAGAAGCTAAAACTTGCCAATGTACTCATCGTAGGGTGTGGTGGAATTGGTTGTACTACAGCCGAATTATTGGCACGTGCAGGCGTTGGCCAAATCACTTTGATCGATGCAGATCGCATTGAAATCAGTAATTTGCAACGACAAATCGCGTATATCGAACACGATGTAGGTTTTTATAAAGCTGAAATTTTGGCTAAACGTTTACAAACGATTAACCCGTATATCCGTGTGCAAAGCTATACCTCAAAATTAGATGAAAGCAATGCAAAGGCATTGATTTCACAGCAAGATTTGGTTCTCGACGGTTGTGATAATTTCAGCACGCGTTATTTGGTCAATGCAAGCTGCGTAGAAAATAATGTGGCGCTGATTAGTGCTTCAGCGATTGGTTTCCAAGGGCAACTGTTTATGGTCGAAGGAAACGCGGCATGTTATGAATGTCTATTTCCAAAAGAACAGCATGCCAATGAAAGTTTGCGCTGTGCAGACTCGGGTGTGCTTGCAACCACACCAAATGTTATGGCAAGTTTGCAAGCTCATCATGCTTTGCTTTATTTGGGTTTAGGGACGACAGCACTGAAACAAAAGCTTTTGTTGTGGGATGGTCGGTCAATGAAGCAAAAAATTCTCGCTTTTGAAAAAGATCCCGATTGTCCAATCTGTCAGGCAAGATAAAGCAGCAAGCCCTTATTTTTTTGCTACACTCACGTTAATTATTTTTTTCTAAGACATTATGAAAAACAATATCTGGTTAGATGGAATTCGCTCGGTTGCCCGAATGGGTGAGACCGCAGTCGTTGCGGCGAAAGCCGGCTTTAAATATGCAACTGAAAAACCAAGTAACGCAAAATTAATGCGTGAAACTTTTGAATCACTGGGTTCAACCTATATTAAATTAGGTCAATTTATTGCCAGTACACCTTCTTTATTTCCACGTGAATATGTCGAAGAGTTCCAAGGTTGTTTAGATCAGACACCGTCATTGCCGTTTAGTTATGTGCAGCAGGTATTGGCTTCAGAATTTGCTGGCCGTAATTTAGATGAAATATTTGCTTCAATTGATGAAAAGCCTTTGGCTTCTGCATCGATTGCACAGGTACACGCAGCTAAATTGGTCAGTGGTGAAAATGTTGTTATCAAGGTGCAAAAGCCGGGTGTCGAGACGATTCTCTATACAGATTTAAATGTCTTACATTGGGCTACTAAACTGGTTGAAAAAGCTGTACCCAAAGTCAAATTTGCTTCACTTGCAGATATTGTTGAAGAAATTAAAGTTCGCATGGTACGTGAAGTGGACTTTATTGAAGAAGCACAAAATCTTGACGACTTTGTGAATTATCTGAACGTAACTCAAAACAAAGCCGCAACAGCACCAAAGGTTTATCACCAATATTCAACACGTCGTGTCTTAACCATGGAACGTTTATACGGCGTGCCATTGACCGATTTTGACGTGGTCAAGAAAGTCGCTAAAGATCCATCGCAAGTTTTGGTGACAGCGATGAATACATGGTTTGGCAGCTTGATGTTATGTAACAGTTTCCATGCAGACTTACATGCAGGCAACCTGATGCTGCTAGAAGATGGTCGAGTAGGCTTCATCGATTTTGGTATCGTGGGTCAGTTGAAACCTGAAGTGTGGACAGCATGTATTGCGTTTATGGATGCCCTACAAAAAACTGACTACAACTTGATGGCTGAAAACATGCTGAAAATGGGCATGACGGCTGTCAAAATTGACACACAAGTCTTAGCTGCCGATTTAGAGCGTTTATTTAGCGGTGTGCTTTTGGCTGATCCACAGGAATTATTAACCTCAAATCCTGCCGATTTGAATGACATCATGATGGATATGGTACAAGTCGGAGAGCGTCATGGTATTCGCTTCCCACGTGACTTCGCTTTATTATTCAAACAAATGTTGTACTTTGACCGCTTTATGCGCATCCTTGCGCCATATACTGATATTTATGCAGACCAGCGTATTCAAATGGTGCAGACTATGGACCCTAATTTATTATTGAAGCAATAATTTAGCCGCAAGATATAAATAAAATCCTCCTTCTTTAACAGGAGGATTTTATCGATGTTTAAGATTTTAATTTGAGTGTAAGAATGGACGCAATTATCATTGAAGGTTTGAAAGTTGAGACCGTCATCGGCTGTTTCAATTGGGAGCGTCAGATTATTCAGCCTTTGATGCTCGACCTCAATATTCAAACCAGTTTAGCGCAGGCGGCTCAGTCAGATGAGCTTGAAGATACCTTGAATTATGCTGAAATTTGCGAAATATCAGCCAAAGTCATTCAAACTGCTCAACCTAAATTGATCGAACATGCAGCAAAACTGGTGATTGATGCACTTTTTGCTACCTATGACAGCATTGAATCTATTATGATTAGCATCCGGAAGCCTGCCATTATCGCGCAAGCCAATTCTGTAGGAATTCGTCTTGAACGCCACCGAAACGATTTTCGCCCTAGCTCTGGCGAGTAATTTCAATCCCAAACCGCATTTTCAACAGGCTTTACGTCAAATTCAGGCTTTGGGTCATGTTGAATTTTCCAAAATTTATGTGATTCCTTGTCGTGATGGCATTGGGGCGGATTATTGGAATGCAGCTTGTTTGGTGAAAAGCAGTTTATCTGTAGATGAAATCAGCACCTTACTGAAAAAAATGGAAGCAGACTCAGGTCGTGTTCGTCCGTCTCATAATATCGCTTTGGATCTGGATCTGATCGCGTGGGGCGAAAGCTTAGCGCACATGCAATTTAATCCGAAAAAACTGCCTTTAGCACTCGATGTTAAAATACCAATGTTCGACATTTGGAAAAATGAAATGTTTGAACATCCAGCACATCAATTTCCTATGGTGAGTTGCCAAAAAGTTTTAGTGGATTGAGCGAATGAAACGAAATGTTTTCAATGCACATGAGTGATATTTCAAACTGACCTTAAATACGCTAGATAAACAATAACAAAAATATTCAAATCCTGTCATGGTATGCGCTAGCGTATAGGCTGTCGCAGGATTACATTATCTTTTTAGCTTCAAAATAATGATATGAACTGGACTGATCTGATTCAGCACTATGGCTATATTGCGATTTTTATTGGCACATTGTTTGAAGGAGAAACAGTGCTGATGATTGGCGCCTATGCCGTCCATCAACACATACTTCATTTTCCAATGTTGATTGCGGTGGCGATGCTAGGCAGTTTTATTGGCGATCAGTTTTATTATCAAATGGGCGATCGCTATGGGCAAAAACTTATCCAGTCGAATGCAGAATTTGCACAAAAATTCGATCGTGCGAGCCAGTTTATTGAACGTTATCCTATTTTGACCATTTTATTTATGCGCTTTGCTTGGGGCTTTAGAACCATTTTACCTATTGTTGTAGGTGTGCGTGCTTATCCTGTTTGGAAATATGTGCTGATTAATCTGGTTGCCTGTTTTATTTGGGCGATGTTGGTCGCAACGATTGGCTTCCAAATCAGTCATTATTTACATCTATTTTGGGCGAAAATGCTGCCTTATCATCAAGATATTTACATCGTTATTGCCGTTGTATTATGTATCGTATTTTTACGTGTGCTCTATACGGTGTTGAAGTGGTGGCGTAAGCATCATCAACATTGATAAAGTGAAAGTGGTTGATCTGATAAAGTCGTCAAAACATAATTAAAAGATTTAAAGGGATATTTAGTGAGAGCAATATGGGCTTAGGTTATGGTGCGGGTGCGGGAGGTTTCCTTATTATTTGCTTTGCGATTTTGGTGCTATTTATCGTCATTGCAATTTGGTTGAGTTGGAATAATTGGTATAAAAAGCAAAAAAATCGACCATATAAAGTAAATGCGGTACTTAAAATTGGTTTATCTGGCGTATTGTTTTTCCCTTTATTTGTTGCAGTAACGCTGGGATTGTTCGTGATTTCAGATCTTAGTTCTGACTATGCAGAGTGGCAGCATCAAAAGAAAATTCATATACAGTTGCAGGAACCCTTAAACTTTGGAGAGGTTGTACTGCCTGAAGGCACGTGGATTAACCGATCATTTGAAACCGACTATACTCTGGAACAGATGACTGATATTCGTCAAGGTTTGACATCGGCTCGTTTTCCACAGCCGATTCAAATAGCTGGATTTGATGTTATTGCATTTGAGCTGGATCGTCATTTATTGCTGGAATTGGCACATGATCATACTGTTGTGATTAATAACCAAAAGGAAATTTGTCCGGCAGGATGGCTGCTTGAGTTAGGTGGATCAGGTTATCCGTCCACTGAGCAACGTTATAGTTTGAATTTTGATTGGTTTACACCAAGTCGATGGCAGCCTATAAACTGTTTTGATGGCGAAGGAATTATTGTATTAAAGTCAAAAGATTTCTCATAAAAAAGCCTGCATCTTTGCAGGCTTTTTGTTCACTATTTATAAAACTTAGCGACAATCATTAGAAAATCATTAAATGTAATAACTGGTTTTGGTCATCAGCTTTGAAATACCAGTCATGGCAATACGAACTGGAACAGGAAGGTCTACACCACCTGCATTGAGTGCTGTATCACGGTGATGCAGCTCATCTTCATTCATTTGCACTAAGATTTTACGTGAACGTTCGTCTTGTTCAGGAAGTTGGCGGATGTGATCTTCTAAATGCAGGCTCACTTGACGCTCAGTTTCAGCGACAAAACCTAGGCTGTATTGATCACCGGCAATACCTGCCAATGCACCCATCCCAAAAGAAAGGCCGTACCAAACAGGGTTGAGCAGACTGGTATGGCTGTCTAATTCTTTTAAGCGGTCTTCACACCAAGCCAAATGATCTTGTTCTTCAATCGCAGCTTGTTCCATTTCACGGCGTACATTTGGAAGTTTCGCGGTGAGGGCTTGGCCATGATAAAGCGCTTGAGCACACACTTCACCACTATGGTTGACCCGCATTAGACCTGCCACATGGCGTGCTTCGCTGACTGCAAGTTGCGTTTTTTCAGCAACAGACGGGTTTTCACGATGTGCAGCCGTTGCTCCGGGAACTAAACTACGTAAGGCCTGATCAAATGAGTGAATAAGTTTGTCGACACCTGTAAATTGACGCATGGATTAATCCTCCAGAGAGACTTGCGTAGTTTGAAGCAAAGGTTTGATGCGTAATAGCAGCCAAATACAAAAGATTGCACTGAGCACTGCGGTTATACAAAAAAGTATCTTAATATCAATCTTTAAAACACTCAGAATGATAATTGAAAATATAGCAGAAGATACCATAAATACCGCATTTAAAATGTTGTTTGCGGCAACGACTCGCGCACGATGTGAGCGTGGAGAGTAAGCTTGCATCATTGCATAGAGCGGAACGATGTAAAAACCACCACTAATACCCAATAAAGTCACGGCAATCATGACATGGTAATAGCCCCAACCTTGATGAAAAACTTCTGAAAGGGTAATAAGTGGGCCAGTTTGAGTCGGGACAAGCGTTAAACTAAGTGCTAAATACAGTGCAAATACCGTTAAACCTACAGCACCGATTGGAACCATCTTAATATTGACTTGGGTGCCGCCCAATTTACGACAAAGCAATGAACCCACGCCCACACCGACAGAGAAAAAGGTCAATAGCAAGCTAACGACATTTTCAGAAGCATGTAGGTTTTGCTGAGTCATTTGTGGAATTTGAGTGAGGTAGGTTGCACCATAAAACCAATACCACGAGTTCCCCAATAAAATGGTAAAAATCAGCGGTAAACTTTTGGCATATTTCATCGTTTGGTAACTGGTACGGAAAAAGTTCCAATCGATTTTTAAATCCGGTGTTGTGACATTTTGCTTAAGAATAAAACGACTGGTGATATAACCTAAAATAGCGATGGTCATCACTGTCAGGCTGATCCACATTAAATTGCCTTGTGATGAAGCAATCACAGCACCACCCAAGATCATCCCGAATAAAATCGCCATAGATGTTGCAGATTGGAAGAGCGCATTGCCTGACATCAGCTCATTGGGCTTTAAAATTTCAGGCAAAATCGCATATTTGATTGGACCAAAAAATGTCGAATGGATCCCCATCAAAAATAACGCCAGCAATAATAACCATAAATGACCGGTCAGAAAGCCAATACTGCCGATGATCATGATGATAATTTCTAAAATTTTGATGCCACGGACAAGTTGTGAACGTTCAAACTTATCTGCGATCTGTCCCGCTGTCGCTGAAAAAATAAAGTAGGGTAAAATAAACAATAATGCAGCCAGATTGTTTAGCGTGCTGATGGGTAATGCCTGTTGTTGGATTAATCCATAGGTGATGACCAACAATAAAGCCTGTTTATAGACATTGTCATTGAGCGCCCCAAAAAATTGGGTCAAAAACATAGGCAGGAAACGGCGTGTACCTAGCAGATGTTCGTTGTTATTCATAAGCGTCTTGCTACATTAAGTTTTATTAAGAAATGTGAGTGATTGGTAAAATCTCTAAAAAAATCATGTAATATGTTTTTGAGTTTGGAGATGGCGAAAAACCAATAGATATAAGATCTTTAGCTCTACATCTGGTTGATTAAGTCCATTACATAATGAAATTTGTTAGAGTTTGCTATGCCTGCAAAAATCAAGTTTAAAAAAACAATGCTTCATCACAGTATGGCTCACTGCATACGACAGCATCATAGCAATAAAAGTCTATATATGAGCATCTTTTTGACCTTGTGTGCTCAGCATAGTTTCGCCCAAACTCCCGCAGAAACGGTTCCAACATCTACCGATACAAAAGCAGAGATTGTTGCTGAAATCAAGGATGAGGCTGTAAAGCAAGGGCTATCGACGCCTGAAGCAATTGAAAAAATTGAAAATATAAATGAACCAGAAGAATCTGTTGATAGCATGAAAATGCTGCAAGAACAGCAGCAAGCAGGAACTCAACTACAAGAATTTAAACCCATTGAGTTTGAAGATTTAGAAAACTTACCCGTGACACCTGTTGATCAAAACATGGCGAATGAAATCTTCCAAGTTGCTGAAGAAGCCAAACGTCAGGCGCAGGAGTACCGTGCAACACAGCAAACAGAAGTTGCTGTTGCAGATATTACCCAAAAAGAGTTAACGGAAATTAACCAAGCGCCAGTCAATATTGATCAGCTCATGGGTGAAATTCGTTCGGATAATGAAATTACCGCGACACGAAATGAAAATGCCAATACTCTGCAAGAGCTGCATAACCCAACAGTTGAGGATGATGCAGAGCCGGGTATTTTCAAGCGCTTATTATATAAAGTACGTCCGCCACGTCAGATGAACACGGCAAAAGTGCCACGAATTAGTGCGGATGTTGAAATTACATCAGCACATAATACCAGTCAAACGTCGAGTAAAGCCTACGGTGCGGCACTGGAAGATCTCAAAGCCAATATTAAAGGCAAGCTTTCAAGTTTTACTCAAGAATCCTTTAGTGATTTTCCATCAGCTTTGCCTCAATTACGTAGCTTGTCCAATCAAGCCGCGCAAGCCGTGGGTTTCTATCAATCTGAATTCAAATTTGAAAAAGTGTCTGATAGTAAAGTTCGTGTATTGGTTACACCAAATACGCCTGTGCAAATTGAAAAACAGAATGTTGAATTTTCTGGGGCTGGGGCGAACCAAGCTCAGTTTCAGGTGATTGGTGTATTACCAGATCAGGAAGAAGGTGACATTCTTAATCATGGTAAATACGAAACGACGAAAGGCCGAATTAATGATGCAGCAACTAATAACGGTTATTTCGACTCGTACTGGCGTTTGCACGATGTAAGAGTGGCTCAACCACAAAATACAGCCGATATTAATTTGCGCTTTGAGACGGGCGAGCGTTATAAGCTTGGCGCAGTTGAATTTAGAATGAGCGATTCGAATGCAGAGTTTCCATTGGATCGCGATATTTTAGAAAGTTTGGTGACGTGGAAAGACGGTGCTGACTATACTTTCTGGCGTGTGAATGGTTTGGCTAATAACTTGACCAACTCTCGCTATTTTAACTACACCTTGGTTGATTCAATTCGACCAGACCCGATTGAAAAGCCACTTGAATTGCCCCCGGATATTCAAACCTTGGTCGATCAAAATCAGTTGTCAGAAAGTTCACAAGTAGTGAAAGACAAAACGGAAGTGATGTCGAATAAAGAAGTGACGCAAAAAGTGGTTAATGAAGACCAATTTGCGGGGGTGAATGATGTAGAGCAATCCTCTAAATTACGCAGTTTGCAAGATACGCAAGATGCTAAACAAGCAGAACAAGAACGTTTAAAAGCGCAAGCACGTGAAGATAAAAAAGTCCCTGTGATTGTGACACTAAATGCAGATAAGTTGAATAGTGCAGAAATTGGTGCTGGTTTTGGTACCGACACCGGTACACGTGTTCGTGGCCAGTATCGTCGTGCCATTGTAAACAAACGTGGTCATTCTTTTGACGCCAACATGGAAGTATCCAAAATCCGTCAATCGATTGATGGTCGCTATAACATTCCATATAACCATCCATTAAATGACTATGTCAGCTTAGTCGGTGGTTATGAGCGTGAAGAACGTGACGATGTCGGTCAAGGCGTTAATCTTTCGATTGAATCTGCTGTAGCTGGGGTTGACCGGATTATTAAAAACCCACGTGGTAATTGGCAGCATACTTTTGGTTTACGTTACCGTTTAGACCGTGTTACTGATGACGGACTTAATCCTAGTGATGACATTCCAGATGCATTCTTGGTGAATACCAACAATGAACAACAGTCCTTGATGTTTGGCTATGAAATTTCTCGAACCGACTCTGATAAACGTGTGAATCCGAGTAAAGGGATTAAGCAAACCTATAAAGTTGAAGTCGGAAGTGAAAGCTTACTTTCGGATGTTGATATGGCTATCTTGAATGCGGGCTGGCGCTTTATTTATTCATTGGGTGAAAATGATAATCACCAGTTCGTGGGGCGCAGTGATGTAGGTTATATTCTGACAGAGAACTTTGATAAAGTTCCTTATAACTTACGCTACTTTACCGGTGGTGACCAAACCATTCGTGGCTTTGACTATAAGAGTTTAGCTGCCGAAAAAAATGGCTATAAAATTGGTGGTCAAGTCTTGGCAACGGGTTCATTAGAATATAACTACCAATTTAAAGAAGGCTGGCGTGCTGCGGTCTTTAGTGACTTTGGTAATGCGTACGATAAAGACTTCAATACACCGACTGCATATAGCGCAGGTGTGGGGATACGTTGGGCTTCTCCAATTGGCCCAATTCGTTTAGATGTCGCTACCGGACTTTCTGACGACAGCAAACCAATTCGTTTACATTTCTTTATTGGTTCACAATTATAATTTTTAGGTGATGTGTTTTTTATGACTGAACAAGAACAGCAAGAACCAGAAAACGAAACGCCGGTAGAGCAACTGCCGAAGAAGCGTCGTATTCTTCGAAGTGTCATTTTGACCTTCGTGTTCGTGCTTATCTTTTTGGTGGCTGCATTAGCAGTCATGTTTTCTACAGACAAAGGCAGTAAGTTTTTACTTGACCGTGTTCTGGAACGTCAGCAAATCATTCACTATGAATATGAAGGTGGTAACCTGTGGCGGGGCATTATTCTACGAAATGTCCTCGTTACGCTAAAACCTGTCGATGTAAAAATTGACCGTGCCGATATTACACTCGGTTGGCGCGCCATTATTAATAAAGAAATTCATTTAAATAAGGCAGATGTTAAAAATCTGCAAATTATTACCAAGACCCCACCTAGCGATAAACCTTTTGTATTTAGTGTAATCCGTTTGCCGTTCGTACTTCGTGTCGATCATGCAGATTTAGATCATATGTTGATTAAAACCCATAGTTCAGGTGTGGATTTTTATGATATTGAATTAAATGAAGCGCTTTGGTCAGGGACGGAATTAAAATTTGAAGATACCCGTATGGATATGGGCTATTTATCTGTGCGCCAAGCGTCTGGGAATATGAAATTTGAAGGCAAGTATCCGCTAAATGCTGTGGGGATTGTCAACTTACCTTCACTACGTGAAAGCTTGAACATTCATGATATTCAAGTGGTGGCTAAAGGATCTCTTGATACGATTCAAGCTGGTGTGGCAACTCATACCCCAGATCTTTTAACTGGTTGGGCTGTGGTTCATCCAATGCGTCCACATGTTCCAATGTTTGGTGCACTCAAATTTAAAAACTATCATTTACCTTTACTGACGGAGCAAAAGCTTTTTGCTAAAAATGGTCTGGCAAAATTCAAAGGGGATATTCAGCGTCTTAATTTAGATTTAGACACGGACCTGAGCGGTGCCAATATCCCTGAAGGTAAATATACTGCGCTCATGAGTACGGACTTGGTCAACCAACTTGATATTACTAACCTAAATGGACAAGTAATGGGCGGCGCTGTCAACTTGGGTGGCGTGGTGAGTTGGAAAGATCAGGTCACTTGGGATGTAAGTGGTCGTTTAGATAAAATTAATCCAAAACATAAGCTGATCCCGCAGGTGGTTCAAGATTTTCTACCTGTAAATTTAAACAGTAAGATTGCGTCTAAAGGGACCCTTGAAAAAGGCATGCACCTGACGGCGTTGGTGGATTTTGACCAATATGAAACTTGGAATTTAAAACTCGATCAAGCGCCGGCCAAAAATAATAAAGCTCAGCCGATGCTGATGGATGTGTCTTGGAAAAATATAGACCGTGCAGTGCCATATGTTGGATGGTTGAGTAGTGATTCGGGCAATGTGCAATTGGCGCTTACAGAAGGTCAGCAGAACATCAACGTGGCGACCACCGTGTCAAGACATGAAAAAGGTGCTCTGCCTGCTGGACAATATCAAGCCAAACTGAATCTGAAAAATAACAATCTCAATGTCCCTGCCTTTAGTTATGTGGCCGACAAAGGTCAGCTCAAAGGTAATGCAGTTGTAGAGTTGCCTGATCAAAAACGTATGCTGAAATGGCAAGCCAATGTACAAGCACAGCAGTTCAATCCGCAAACCATCGTAGCTGCTGCGCCTGTCGATCAAATTACAGGGTCATTAAAAGCCAATGGTTATGCAAAACCAAATCAACAGATTATTCAGCTGAATAATATTGATTTGTTAGGCCGACTAGCACAGCAAAATGAAACGGTTCATTTAACAGGTAAATCTACTGCTGCGCTGACTTTCCATGATGAGAAACAAGGTGGAGGCTTTAAAGCTTTTGCTGTGAATTATAATGGTGGCCTCAATGCAAGCCAAGTTGCCGCAAGTAAAGGCAGTTTGATTTTCAAAGTATCGGGTACACCTGAATTAATTAAAATAGCCGAGCTACGTCATGATGGCGTGGCAGGTAAAATTTCTGCCAATGGACAAGTTTTACTACAAAAAGCCATTGGTTGGGATATCAATGCATCACTGGTGCATTTTAAGCCGCATTACTTTGCCTCAAATGTACGGGGTGAATTATCTGGAAATTTAAAAACCAGTGGTGTGTGGTCAGATACGCTAAAACGTATTCAAATTGAACGTCTGAATTTGGCAGGTATGATCAATAACAAACCTGTCCGTGGTCAAGGTAACTTGGCGATGGTGATTAATTCAAATCAATCTGGTTTTATGCCAAAACAGTTTGAAGCGAATAATTTACTGTTGGCTTATGCCAATAACCAAATTCAAGCCACAGGTAATGCACAAAATTTACAATTGAAAATTAATGCACCGGCATTATATGAAATTTATGCAGGCCTACGTGGACGTGCTTATGGCTACTTAAATGTTCAAGCACAACCACGACTGCAAGCATCTGCCAATATCGCAATAGATGATTTTGCTTTTAATAATTTATTCAGTGTGAAAAAAATACGGGTGCAAGGCGAGTTGCCAACTTCTGCGACTTCACCAAGTTTATTAACGGCAACGATGGATAATTTACGCAGTAACAACCGTGAGATTGTGAAAGGTCAAATTTCACTAGCAGGAACACGTAATGCGCATTTATTAAAAGTCAGTGCTGAAAATAAATTATCAAAATTTTATGTGCAGTTAGCTGGTGGTTTTAATGCACAAAATAATTGGCTTGGTCAGATTCAAAAAGGCGATTTTGACTCCTTACGTACCCGTCTTGTGCAGCGTCAAAATGCATCGATTATTTACAACACTGCACAGTCTGACTTATTTGTTGGCGCACATTGTTGGATGAGCCAGCAAAGTGAATTATGTTTTGATCAGCCGATTCGTGTGAATAAAAACCGCGGCAATGTATCCTTTGTGACAAAGAACCTAGACTTAAATGATTTTGCAGCATTTATGCCTGAAGGCCTGGCGATCACGGGTAAAGTGAATGGTTATGCGAAAGCGTCTTGGGCGAAAGGTGCAAAACCTAAAATTGATGCACGTTTAGTGACTCGTGACGGTTTACTCGGTTTAGCGGCTGAAGATCCACAGTATTTAGCATCCACTTTAAAATATGATGAAGTAGGTTTGATTGCGAAAAGTGTCACTGAAGGGCTACAAATTCGACTCGATACCAAAGCTCCTGATATTGGTACAGGTTATGCCAATATTATTATTGATCCGTATAAAGCCAATAAACCGATCCGCGGTGAAGTGGCCTTTAACCAAGTTCAATTGAAAATCTTAAAACCATTTATACAAGATGTCCGTTCAATGGGCGGTACGGTGTCTTATGCGGCAAAAATTAGCGGAACATTGTCACAGCCTTTAATGGATGGTGAGATTCGAGTGAAAAATGGCTCGATTAGCATGATTTCATTACCTGTGAACTTGACCAATATTCAGTTGTATTCTGCTGTACGTCAAAACCACGCGACGATTGATGGTGCATTTAATAGTGGTCGTGGTGTGGGCAAATTAACCGGAAATATTGACTGGAAAAATGATCCACGTATCCAGTTGAATTTAACGGGTAATGAAATGTTAGTCCGTCAAGCGCCATTGATCACCGCTGTTGTAACGCCTGATTTATCTTTAGATGTGCTGCCTTTCAGTAAGAAATTAACCTTAAAAGGTAAAATTGATGTGCCGCGTGCATTGATTTCGATGCCGGAATCTTCTGCAACAGTGGTTGGGGTATCTTCAGATGTACGTGTGGTACATGAAGGTGATAACCAACTTGAGATCTTAAAATCGGCACGTCCTTGGGATATTCGCGCTGACGTACAGGTAAATATTGGTAATCAAGTGATTTTCCAAGGTTTTGATAGCCGAATTCCGTTGATTGGTCGTTTGAATTTGACACAACGTGGTTTAGAAACAGCAATGCGTGCCAATGGTGCAATCGGTGTTTCTCAGCGTGTGAAAATCGAAGCTTATGGTCAAAGTCTTGACTTGAACCGTGCGATTGCCCGTTTCAATGGACCATTGGCGAACCCAACTTTAGATATTGATGCCAATAAAGCCGTACAAGGCAGTACCGTTGGTGTTCGTGTGACGGGTACAGCATCAAGTCCTGCAATTCAGGTGTATAACGATGCAGGTCTGTCTGAACAAGAAGCCTTAAATGCCTTAATTACAGGTCGTATCAATGAAGGAAGTTCAGGTTTAAGTCAGGCGGAAGGTTTCCGTTCTGATGTGAACAATACGATTGCTGCAGCCGGTATTAGTATGGGCTTGGGTGGTACACGTGCATTGACCAATCAAATTGGTCGTACATTTGGTTTGAGTGGTTTGGCATTGGATGCTCAAGGAACAGGGGATGATACTCAGGTTTCTGTGACGGGTTATATCACACCTGACTTATTCATTCGTTATGGCGTCGGAGTATTTACACCAGTGAATAAACTGACCTTACGTTATCAAATGAATCAACGTTTGTACTTGGAAGCGAGTCAGTCTTTAGAACGAGCAATCGACTTGTTCTATAATTGGCGCTTCTAAGAGAAGTCAAAATTTGAGTATAAAAAACGCAGCTTAGGCTGCGTTTTTTATACAAATGATGAGCTGAGAAATCAATCTTTAAACGTATCATTCAGTGCCTGTTGTACCGCTTCAACACGAGACTTACAGGCTTTATAGGCTTGCATCGACTCTTCAATGATTTTCATAAGATTATCAATATCGGGTTCTTGCTGAGATTCGAGTAATTCAGCATTACGTTTTAAAACTTCATAGCCTTCTTTAAAACTTAGAGTATCAGTCGTCATGATTTTTTACCTGTATATGTTGAATGTCAGCCGTGATGATGCCGTCTTGCATTTCAATTTCAATCGGTGAATGCGTTGAAGGCTGAAGATTTTTCGTTGCGCGAATGGCGTGACCTTGCTGCCGGACGATGGCATAACCTTTGGAAAGCACATGAGCAGGGTTTTGCAGTAAAGTCTCACGCATGAGTATTTCAATATTCTGTGCAGCTGTTTTAAGTTGTAACTGAGCAAAATAAGCAGTGTTATCTTGGTATTGTTGTAATAGCTGAGTTGAGTCATTGATTTGACTCTGTGCCAAGGTCTTTATGACTTGTAGTAACTGATCATTTTGACTTTGATATAGAGCAATTTGATGTTGTGAGCGTAGTTGAATGCTTTGTAAGGCCTCTAAAACTTCTTGTGTTCGCTCAACTATATGATTACGAATCCCCCCAATCACTTTACTCGGGGTGTCGAAAGAGCGATGTGCAATTTCATCTAAGATCGTGCGGTCTTTTTCATGGCCGATACCGACCCAAATTGGCACGCTACGCTTAGATAAAAGTGCAGCCAAATCATAATCATTCAGATAAGCAAGATCGTTAACAGCACCGCCACCACGAATAATCACGATCAAATCTGGCGCAGTTTGAAAGTCATTGGCCCATTGTCTTAAACCCAGTGCTAAAGCATCTCGGATACTTTGTGCTGCGGTATTCCCTTGAAAGGTTGCAGCATGATAGACAAATTCACACACGCCAGCATGTTGTAACGCATCTGCATCTTTTTTAAAGTCACCTAAGCCTGCTGCATTTTCAGGTGCGATAACCAAGACATGCTGAATATCAAATGGCGCAGGCAAGTTTCGATTTTTATGAATCAGACCTTCGCTGGTGAGTTTTTCTAAAATTTGTTGATAACGTCGAGCTAGATCACCCAAGGTAAAACTCGAATCAATTTCTTCGATATTGACTGAAAAGCCGTACTGCGGGTCAAATTTGGCACGCACTTTAACTAAGACATTTAAGTCACGACTGAGCTCAATACCGCTTTCACGTTCAAATTTTCCGACAACTTTATTTGCAGTAAATTTCCAAATCGTGGCCTTACAACTGGCAATGACTTTATCGCTTTCTTGTTCTTTTTCAGCCAATTCTAAATAGTAATGTCCACCTTTGATGTTTAAATTTCGAATCTCGGCTTTGACCCAAACGGCATCATCAAAAGCCAACTGAATGACTTCTTTGACCGCAGATAGGTATTCGCTCAGCGTTAATTGAACATCAGACATAATTTAAAATAGGAGAAGATACAAATGAATATTCATTTAAATACTAAATAAATATTCAGCAATTGCAAATGATCATTTCGGTTAAAACAATAGAAGGACTAAGCGGCGCTACAACATAGTGTTTCATTTCACACGAAGCAGTTCGTTCCAATTACTCAGGTAAGCGGGGGAACACAGATTTTTTTTCATCCGCCATGTTGCAGCATCGTCCTGCGTTAAGCCGATCGAGACAAAATGATGCCCAAATTTTTTTTGAATATCGTCGATGGTGTCGGACAGTTTCAAACGGCTTTGTCTTCGCGTCATATCGCAAAACAAATCTGGGGTGAAATTTTGCTGTGGAATGATTTCTAATAACACCACACCGGCTTTTTTATATTTAAATCCCGCTTTAAAGATTTTTTCGACGGCACGCGTTGCTGCTTGGGTGATGCTAATTAAGTCATCGGTATGCTCATTCAGTGTAATGGCCAGATAGGGTGCGTATTTTTCAGTAGAATTAAAGCGACTCGTTTGAATAAAAACTCCCACCATACGACATAGAGAATGATCTGCTCTTAAACGTGCGACGGCTCGCGCGATATACACACGAATAGAGGCCTTAATATCTTCCAGTTCGTAGACCGGCTGACCATAGGAACGACTACTGAAAATTTGCTGTTTGCTCGGCGCTTCTTCTTCAATAGACAGACAAGATAGACCTTGCAGTTCCAAGACGGTTTTTTCCATCACCACACTAAATTTTTTTCGAATATCTTTAGGCTGTGCGTTGATCAGATCTAGAACATGATGAATGCCAAGCTGATTCAGGGCTTTTGTATGATTGCGACCGACGCCCCAAACTTCATTGACTGGTGTCTGGGCAAGGAGTTGTTCTGAGGAACAAGGGTCCATTTCAACTAAATTGCACACACCGTTCAAATAAGCATTTTTTTTGGCAAAATGGTTGGCCATTTTGGCTTCCGTTTTAGAGCGACCAATCCCGACACAGCAGGTTAAACCTAGCCATTTTAGGATCGTATCTCGTATTTCTTTGGCATATAGGCTCAAATCAAACAGTTCTTGATAGGCAGTGAAATCTAAAAAACACTCATCGATCGAGTAAACTTCACGGTCTTCGGGGCCGACATACAGGCCTAAAATATTCATAAATCGATTAGACATTTCGGTGTAGAGAGCATAGTTACTCGACAACACCTGAACATGATGCTGTTGGATTAAATCCTGAATTTGATAGACCGGCACAGCCATTTTAATCCCGAGGTCTTTGGCTTCCTGACTTCGAGATACAACACAGCCATCGTTATTGGACAGCACGACGACAGGGACATTATTGAGCTTTGGGTTAAAGACACGCTCACAACTGACGTAGCAGTTGTTAAGGTCAACTAACGCAAATATTTTATTTGCAGCTTTCATGACGAATTCTTGTGTTTAGGTGTGTGATGAGCGCTTATAAAATTGCTTTAAATTAAAGGTCACAACACCCTGAACAACGATAGATTCGCTATCTGAAGGGATAATATGCGCATAGGCCGGATTTTCTGCTTTTAGCCAAATTTGGGGTAAGACTTTATTAGGGTCACCAAAAATGTCGGCAATTTCTTCTTTTGACATTTTCGCGGTGATCATCAAACGCTTTAAGGTGATTTCACGATTATCAATTAGTGCGACTACGATATCGCCATGTTTGGCTTCTAAGCTTCGATCCACCAAAAAAGTATCATTAATTTCAAAGCCAGCATTGAGTAAAGACTCGCTATCGACATGCGCAACAAATGTAGCGAGCGGGTTAATCACCAAATAATCGTTCAGGTCTAAGACTTTTTCAAAAACATCTTTATTGGCGAAAGCTGGGCCAGCAGGAATACGTTCCAAGGCAACGGGAAGTTCAATACGGGTATTTTTTTGAACAGGCTGAACATTGAGCGAAGAATCCAAAAATGGATCTTTAGGAGGTTCTTGAGATTGCTGTTCAAGCAGGGCATTGATGGTGGGACTCGGTTTACCATCTTCGCCCATGAGCTGTTGCAAAGACGACCAAGCTTGGTCCGAAAAATAAATTGGCAGTTTTTTTGACATATTTTGCTCCTACGCAACGTGGCGTGTTTGAAGAAAATTACTTTTTTTAGGATACGCGTTGGGCAGGTCAAATTTCAAATTAATAAAACCTTTAAAATCAAAACTACGACAAGTTGAGTCGTTTTAAATATTGCAAAAATCATCATCGGCTCACAGAAAATGGCGTGCTGTATTTTGAATAAAGGCTGCATTGCTGCCCAATCGCAGAAAGCAGAAGGATTGCTAAAAATTGCAATAAACAACTCGTTTAGTTGCCATAAACTTGATAAGTTAAATTTTTATATTCAGAAATAGACATGATGAAAAATATATGGATTTTAGCTGCACTGACAGCATTTATGGCGGGTTGTAGTACAACACAGCAAACTGAAAATACACCAGAAAAAATTGGTATGGCAAATCCAGCCAGCCAATATTGTGTAGAGCAAAAAGGTAAACTTGAAATTCGTGATGAAGCAAATGGTCAGGTAGGGTATTGCCATCTGCCAAACGGGCAAGTGGTTGAAGAGTGGGTATTATTCCGTAGTAGCCAAACTGAATGTGTAGCTGATAAGGCTAAGACGCTGATTGGTCAAGCAAAATTGACTGAAGATCAGATCAAGGCGATTAGCCAAGCTCAAATTGTCCGTTTAGTAAAACCTGGGCAGCCAATAACAATGGATTATCGTGTAGAGCGCGTCACCGTCACCGTAAATCCAATCAATCAAAAGATTATTCAAGCAACTTGCGGTTAATTCAAACGCATAAAAAAGGCCCGAAAGGGCTTTTTTTGTTTGTTCGGCTGCGACTAATTTAAATGACAAATCCATTACGATCTTTTATATTGCCCCTCGTAAGGAGAAGTTCATGAAAAAGTTATTTGCTTTATCCGTTATGGTGGCTTTGGTCGGCTGTGCTGAGAAAAAACCATTAACCCCTGAAGAGCAGTGGCAGGGTTACTGCCGCAGTGTAGGTAATGCTGCACGTACGATTATGTTAGATCGTCAAAATGCAATTGAAAAAGACAAAGCAGTTGAGCATGCCAGCAAGATTGAGGATGAAACCACCAAAGGCTTTATCCTGAACATCATTGATGAAGTTTATGCCTTGCCGCAAGCTGAGATTAATGCTGATGTTGAAAAAGCACGTGAAAAAATTCGTGCTGAGTTTACTGAAAAATGTATCGCAACACCGCATACTGAAATGCCAGATTATAAACCGTTCTAAGGAACGGTTTTTTATGCGAGAAAGCGCGTAAAGCAAACCCCGTTGTATTCATCAGCGAGTAGTTACAAGGGTAGCAATTCTTTTAACCATATGATGGAGTTCATGCATTTCGCCGATGCCTATTTCTCTTAGGGGTATTTTAAACACGAGATACTCAAACATTTAAAATAGCCTAACCAAAGCGAAATACAAATTGTGACAACTTGCTAAATCATAAATATAGAAAAGCAAATCTTTTTAATGAATAATGAAATGGAGAATAAAAAAACAGTAGAGGAGTAGAATATGGACGTTATCGGTTATATGCATCACTCAGATCTACTCCTAGAAGATGAACAAGGCGTAGCAATTATCGGTGGTGGGAACTACGTGCTCAGCATTGGAGATAAAGTCACATTACGCCAAAAAGTAGATGAATTTTCTCAACGCTATTTGGTCGATATCAGCTTTGCAAGTAATCAACATCAAACCACATGTCAGGACGAATGGTGCCTCAGATTTACAGGCGATCGAGCAGAACTTCAGCAATATATCACTGCAACCACTGTACACTAAGGTGGAATATCCAATACTGATAAAAACAGGCAACATTTAGTTGCCTTTTTTTGATGGTTAATTTTAGTCAAAAGTTAATATGCGCAAGAAAAGCGTGTTCTAAGTATTGATTTTGCTTAATGTATAAACGATATGAGGATCATTTATTTATAAAATAACGGGCATCACGAAGAAACACTTGTAGTGCATTAACTTTTAACTGGAATTTTAGTAAAATTTAGCAGTCCATATTATTTGCGTAGCTTTATTTAAAGCAGGAATGCGTAAATAATTTTTTAAAAAAGAGGAATAACACCGTGCTAGAAGCTTACCGCCAACACGTTGAAGAACGTGCCGCACTCGGAGTCCCACCGAAGCCACTTGACGATGCTCAAACAGCTGCATTAGTTGAATTATTAAAAAACCCACCAGCTGGCGAAGAAGCATTTTTAGTTGATTTACTAGAAAACCGTGTTCCAGCGGGTGTTGACCAAGCTGCATACGTTAAAGCTGCTTTCTTAGCTGCTTTGGCAAAAGGCGAAGCGACTTCTCCACTAGTAACTAAAGAACGTGCGGTTTACCTACTAGGTACTATGCTTGGTGGTTATAACGTTGCTCCTTTAGTTGCACTTCTTGATGATGCAGAGCTTGCTGAATTAGCTGCTGACGCACTTAAGAAAACTCTTCTTGTATTTGATGCGTTCCACGACGTTGCTGATAAAGCAAAAGCGGGCAATGCGAATGCACAAGCAGTTATGCAATCTTGGGCTGACGCTGAATGGTTCACTAGCCGTAAAGACGTTCCTGAAGAAATCAAACTTACAGTTTTCAAAGTAACTGGCGAAACTAACACAGACGACTTGTCACCTGCACAAGACGCGTGGAGCCGTCCAGACATTCCGTTACACGCTAACGCAATGCTTAAAAACGTACGTGACGGTATCAACCCAGAAGTTCCTGGTGAAGTTGGTCCTCTTAACCAAATCAAAGACCTTATCGCGAAAGGCAACCAAGTTGCTTACGTAGGTGACGTTGTTGGTACTGGTTCTTCTCGTAAGTCAGCAACTAACTCTGTACTTTGGTTCTTCGGTGACGAAATTGCTCACATCCCGAACAAAAAAGACGGCGGTTACTGCTTAGGTTCTAAAATTGCTCCGATTTTCTTCAACACAATGGAAGATGCTGGTGCATTACCAGTAGAAATCGATGTTCAAAACATGAACATGGGCGACGAAATCGTTCTTAAGATCGATCACGCTGCTGCTAAAGTAACTGCGTTCAAAGATGGCGCTCAAATCGCTGAATCTGAACTTAAAACTCCAGTTCTTCTAGACGAAGTACGTGCTGGTGGCCGTATCAACCTTATCGTTGGTCGTGGTTTAACAACTAAAGCTCGTGAAGCGCTAGGTCTTGCACCTTCAACTTTATTCCGTACTCCAGTTCAACCTGCAGCTACTGGTAAAGGTTTCACTCAAGCTCAAAAAATGGTTGGTCGCGCTTGTGGTCTTCCTGAAGGTCAAGGTGTACTTCCTGGTACTTACTGTGAACCTAAGATGACGACTGTTGGTTCGCAAGATACAACAGGTCCAATGACTCGTGACGAATTGAAAGACTTAGCTTGCCTAGGCTTCTCTGCTGACCTAGTTATGCAATCTTTCTGTCATACAGCTGCGTATCCAAAACCAGTTGACGTTCAAATGCAACACTCGCTTCCTGATTTCATCATGAACCGTGGTGGTGTATCACTACGTCCAGGTGACGGTATTATCCACTCTTGGTTAAACCGTATGCTTCTTCCAGATACAGTAGGTACTGGCGGTGACTCGCATACTCGTTTCCCAATTGGTATTTCATTCCCAGCGGGTTCTGGTCTTGTAGCGTTTGCTGCTGCAACTGGCGTTATGCCACTAGACATGCCTGAGTCTGTACTTGTTAAGTTCAAAGGTAAAATGCAACCTGGTATCACTCTACGTGACCTAGTACATGCGATTCCTTACGTTGCGATCCAACAAGGCGACTTAACTGTAGAGAAAAAAGGTAAGAAAAACATCTTCTCTGGCCGTATCCTTGAGATCGACCTTACAGAAATGGAAACTGACCTTACTGTTGAGCAAGCGTTCGAACTTTCTGACGCATCTGCTGAACGTTCTGCTGCTGGTTGTTCTATCACGCTTTCTGAAGAGAAAGTTGCTGAATACCTTAAATCAAACATTACTATGTTGAAATGGATGATCTCTGAAGGTTATGGCGATGCGCGTACTATGGCTCGTCGTGTAGAGAACATGGAAAAATGGTTGGCTAACCCATCACTTCTTAAAGCTGATGCTGACGCTGAATACACTAAAGTGTACGAAATCGACCTTTCTACAATCACTGAACCAGTTCTTTGCTGCCCGAATGACCCAGATGACGCTAAATTGCTTTCTGACGTTCAAGGCGTGAAAATTGACGAAGTATTCGTTGGTTCATGTATGACTAACATCGGTCACTTCCGTGCAGCTGGTAAACTTCTAGACAAAGTTCCTGGTGGTTCTTTATCTACTCGTCTATGGTTGGCTCCTCCAACTCGTATGGATGAACGTCAATTGATGGAAGAAGGTTTCTACAACATTTATGGTAAGGCTGGCGCTCGTACAGAAATGCCAGGTTGTTCATTATGTATGGGTAACCAAGCACGTGTAGCTCCGAACACTACTTGTGTATCGACTTCTACTCGTAACTTCCCGAACCGTCTAGGTCAAGGTGCGAACGTTTACTTAGCTTCTGCTGAGCTTGCTTCTGTTGCTGCTGTACTTGGTAAATTACCAACTCCAGCTGAGTACCAAGAATACGCAGCTCAAATTGATAGCATGTCTGCCGACATCTACCAATACTTAAGCTTCGACAAAATGGGCGACTATACTGACGCTGCTAAAGACGTTGATACTAAGAAAATTGCTGCTGCTCAATTGTCTTAATTGATTAAGTAGTTAATAAGAAAATCCCACGTCATGTGGGATTTTCTTTATATAAAATTGCAATAGAAATAGCAAAATAATATTTTAGAAATTAGACATATGAAACTAAAAAACATTACACTTATACTATTAACACTTTGTTCATCAAATATTTTTGCCGAGGTATCTTTTACAAAGCTAGCAAATATTAAGTTAGTTGATGAAAATGCATATCGAACAAACTCAGAAGTACAATCTGACATTGAAGATTTGATCCAAGCAAAAAAATTCAAAGAAATCTCAACTAACGCCAATCAACTCTTAAATAGCGAAGAATATAATTTTGATGGTAAATTTAAACACACAAGTTATTTAGATTCTTTTCTTAGAATCGTAAATAAGCATCGTGTAACATCTTCAAATTATTACAAAGAGAATATTGCTCAAGGACAGAAATGGATCAAAGCTGAACCAGAATCACCATTAGGTTATATTTATTATGCAATGTGGGTTAGGCAACAGGCTTGGAGTGTTAGAGGGGGAAGTTATAGTTCACAGGTATCGCAAAATAATATGCAATATTTTGCTGATAAATCAATGCAGAATTTAAATTTTCTAATGGAAAATTATGATGTTGCATCAAAAGATCCTTTTTATTACTACATTCTTTTAATGACGCTACGTGATTTAGGTTTTGAAGAAAATTATCTAAGAGCTTATCAAGATGGAATTGTAAAATATCCAAAACAGAGAGTTATTTATAATACATTTATGGAAAGTTTTGAGCCAAAGTGGTTTGGAGAAAATTATGATGCTATTCAAATGATTATTAATGATATACAGGAAATGAATCCTGCAGAAAAAGATTTTCATTATTATCATATTCTATATACAGTACATAACAATAAGTATGATTTGAAAAAACTAAATGTAAATTGGGCTAGGGTTGAGCAAGGTGCCGTAGATTCTTTAAGTAAACTTACTTCTTTGAGTAAAATAAATGATGTGCAAAAATTGTATTGCTCTTATCCTGGGAATAGAGTGAGGTTGGAACGGTTATTAAAATCCTTTAAACAAGGACAATTAGAAAAAAGCTATATAGAAAATAGTTTGAATAACTGTCAAAAATAGAAATAATCGCCTCTTAATTGGAGGCTTTTATTTATAAATGTTATTTACAGTTCTAAGAATACAACGTTTAATCACAACTAATATTATTTTACAGTAGCATAGATCAGTGCCCAAACAATCCCGATTCCTCTGTATTGGTGGCTTCCTCAACGGAACCCAAGTCAAAGACCAAGGTGAAAGCTTTGTCTGCGTCGAAAATGGCAAACAGGTGACTTACCACAAAAAAGAAATCTTTAACCAAGATGCTTGGGATCAAGATTACTATGTCTGTGAAACCACCAGTGATAAAGAGGCGCATAACTGGGTATTCGATATCAAATAATGTCTCAAAATTCCTGTTTTTCAGTCATAAACGACCAATGCTTAGCACATCACATACGCTGAGCATTTTTATTTATTTCACTTATTAGACTTCAAAAATGTGTAGTAGAAGAAGGGGGGTAAATAGCTTATTTACATTTTTCTAGCTGAAAAAACTCCAATGATTATGTAAAAAGGTAAATAAAATTGAGCACTTAAGATTAAATTATGAATTATGAGCTAGATGCTTTTTTGACAATTGTCGTGGCGGTTTTGGTTTTATTTATCGGTTATTTCTTCGTACACAAAATTTCAATCCTGAAAAAATACAACATTCCTGAACCTGTAGCAGGCGGTTTGGTCGCTGCGATTATCACATTTATATTATTTAAAAACTTTAATATCACCGTAAATTTTGATGCCAAAATTCAGCAAATATTCATGCTGATGTTCTTTACATCGGTAGGCTTGAGCGCAAGTCTTGGAAAACTCAAAGAAGGCGGAAAAGCACTGGTACTGTTTTTAGGCTGTGTGATTGTATTTGTCATGCTGCAAAATATCGTTGGCATCAGTTTGGCCAAAGTTTTGGGATTAAATCCACTCATCGGCTTAATTACAGGTTCCGTAACACTTACAGGTGGTCACGGTACAGCAGGCGCATGGGGTACAGTCTTTGAACAAGATCATGGTATACAAGGTGCAGTCGTACTCGGTATGGCAAGTGCAACCTTCGGCTTGGTGATTGGCGGCATGATGGGCGGGCCAGTGGCGAAATTCCTCATCCGCCGTTTTCAGTTGGCAGAAGAACTTGTACCGACATCAGGGCGTAATGAAGCACCGCCTGCATCTGAAACGGCACCATTCGAATATCCTGAAAAAACTCGTTTAATTACCGCAGATGATGCCGTCAAAACGATGGGGATGTTTGCCATCTGTATCAGCTTTGCTTATTTCATGACAGAGTTTGCTCGTGGACAGTGGTTTGAATTACCTACCTTCGTTTGGGCTTTAACGTGTGGTGTATTTTTAAGAAACACCCTTGAACTTGGCTTTAAAATTGAAATGTTTGATCGCTGTATCGATGTATTTGGTAACGCATCCTTGGCATTATTTTTATCCATGGCGCTGATGTCATTGCAGCTCTGGTTATTGGCAGATCTTGCAGGCCCGCTGGTGATTATTTTACTGGTACAAACCCTAGTTTTAGCACTGTATCTATACTTTGTAACTTTTAGGATCATGGGAAAAAGCTATGACGCAGCCGTACTTTGTGCAGGGCAATGTGGTGTAAATTTGGGTGCAACACCGACAGCGATTGCCAATATTCAGGCAGTGACCAATACCTATGGGCCATCACATAAAGCCTTTTTGATTATTCCTTTGACAGGGGCATTCTTTGTAGATATTGTCAATGCTGTGGTCATTCAGGCAACGATAGGCTTCTTTGGTTAATACTATATATAGCTTTAAAAATGCTAAAGCATCTAGATAGAGTGCTTTAGCATTTCATTTTTCACCATCTTATTGATCAAGAATAATAAACAATGAAAGTTTTAAAATATCATTTACCTTACATCAAATTGTTCATGCTATTTGTATTAACAGCACTTCCATTTTCTATAACCTTTTCAGCCGAAATTGATGTCCGAAAGACCATCGTTCAAGCAAAAAATAACGATAAACAGGCGCTTTATGATTTGGCTGTACTGAAACATATGGGGCTAGAAGGTGTGGAGATTAATCTGCCTGAAGCCATAGCGCTGTATAAGCGTGCTTCTGCCTTAGGGCATCGCTCAGCAAATCAAAATTTGGGATTGATGTATTACAAAGGTGTAGGAGTAAAAGTAGATTATGCAGAAGCCGCAAAATGGTTTGAGATCGGTGCTGAAAGGAACTTAGATGATTCAAAGCGTATGCTTTTGATCATGAATAAATATGAACTCATTCCAAGGAATGATAAAAAATTTGAAAGTCTATTGATTGAATTTGCAAATAAAGGCAAGCAAGAAGATATCGAACAATTGGCCGACTATTATTACTATACGAAGCAAAATATGCAGCTTGCTGAAAAGCCAACGATGTTGTTGGCTGAACAAGGCTTGGCTCAATATCAGTCCCGTTTGGGTATGATTTATTATCAAGGTATTGATGCAAAGCCTGATTATAAAAAGGCTTATCCGTGGTTTTTAAAGGCTGCGGAAGCAAATGATTTGAACGGAAAAATTAGCGTAGCAAGTTTTTATTTGGGTGGGCTAGGCGTACAGCGAGATTTTGAAAAAGCAGTGCATTGGTTTAATGAGGCTTATGCACAAGACCCAGTATATACCTGTGAATTGTTGAATTTTGCACATCGTGAATTAAATAATTCGACGTCAAGCTGTACATCACGTAAATCAAAAATTGCCCCATAGCATGGGGCAAAATCATTCTTAAATTACCGCTTTTCTAATTTAAACGCCGTTGCAGTGAAAAAAGCCACATTGCTGCCGAGCTCATCGGATATTTCAACTTGATAATGCGCTAGCTTTTTTGAGCCGCCAATTAACTTTGCAGTGGCAATGAACCGTTTGCCTTTGACCTGACCCATATAGCGGATTTCAGTTTGCATGCCGATAAATAAATCTTCGCCTGCATTGCACGCACGCGCGTAACTTGCATCTGCGATGGCAAAAATAACTGCCCCATGCACTGTGCCCAGTACATTTAAATGCTGCGGCTGAATGCTTAACTCCGCAATTGATTTTTCAAAACTTTTAAATGTAATGTCGATCCCTAAAAACTGGGCAAAAGGATCTAAATATTGTTCTGACATAAGCTTTCCCTTAAATGAGTCGTCATTTTGATTGAGAAATCACACTTTAAAATCTACTATTACAGACAAAATAACACTCTAATCAGACAAAATTTAAAGTAGATAAAGATATGCAGCGGGTAGCGATTTTACTGACAGAGCATTGCTGGGCAATGCATGTATGTTTGGTTCAAGACTTTTTTCATATCGTCAATTCGCTATTAAAGCAGGAGTCTGAACCGCCTTTTTACCAAACAGAATGTATTGCATTGCATCGGGGGCAAGTGAGCTCAGCCACCGGTTTAAAATTTGAAGCAGCCCAAAGTATTGCTGAATGCACAGACTTTGATGTATTGGTCATTCCGGGTATAGAAGGGCAATATTTGACTGAAGATAGCTCTGATATTCAACATATTTGTACATGGCTGAATGATCAGGTTATTCACAAAACAACCGTTATTGCCTTGAGCACGGCGGCGTACTTCTTCGCGCAAAATTTGCAGTGTAATGATCAGCTACTCACGATGCATTGGGCGTTTTTAAATCGGCTGCAGCGGCAGTTCCCACAGGCAAAACTTACAGCGCAGCATGATTACTTGAGTGATGATCGGGTCATGACAGCCAGCAGTTTGAAAGGGTGCTTTTATGCGCTATTGCATTGGATCGCTCAGCATCATAGTGAAAATTTTGCCCAATACTGCGCATCGTATTTATTGGTGCATTTAGAGCAGTATATTCCGCCTTCGTTGCCTCAGCACCATCATCACCATGACCTTGCAGTGAAACAGGTGCAGCAAAAATTGGAACGTGATTATGCACAAACCATCTCTTTGGCTGAATTGGCAGACAGTGTCGGTATAAATGAGCGGACGTTGACACGCCGCTTTCATCAAGCGACACAGCTCAGTATTAATGAATATTTACAGCAGGTTCGACTCAAAAAAGCCAAAGTACTGTTGCTGCAAACAAGACTGAGCATACAGCAGATTTCAATCCAAATCGGCTATGAAAATGCGAATTTTTTTATACGGTTGTTTAAAAAAGCATATGGAACGACGCCAGCAGCATGGCGAAAGGCGCAGTGAATACAGGGTTTTATTTGCATAGCGTGACACAGCTTCAAAGATGCAAAAACTTGAAAACCCTAAAATGCGGACATTAAAAAGCCCCATGGTTAAGTGCTATCCCAGATAGCTGAATTATAATAATATTCTATAGGGTTTTTTAATAAGACTATATAAAACAACAAATTAAATAAAAATGAATAACATGATCCACCTTAAAAACTTCTTCTTAAATCCATTCTAATTGAACATATTGGACGCTTTGGACAAAAAATAAGTTAAGATGAAAGACTATTTACGCCAAGATTACGCCAGAAATGAAACTACCAAAAGCAAGGAAACGTGGAGAGTCATACCGCATTGAACTGATGTTTAATGGTAAGCGCATTAGTGCTACGCGAGATACTGAAAAGGAGTGTGAGAAATGGGCCATGCTCAAAATTCTAGAATTGAAAACTGAGCAAAATAAAAATCAAAGCGAAGTCAAACAACATTATCCATTTTCCGCATTAATGCATAAGTACTATGAGGAAATTGGAAGGCATAAGAAATCTAGCCGAACCATTAGAATCTCAATCAAGCAGTTTCTTGATACCTATCCTGTTATCTCGGAAATGTCAGTGCACGACATTACCCCACAAATTCTGACCGACTGGCGCAACTCAAGACTAAAAAATGTGAGTGTTGGTACTGTGCTTCGTGATATATCTTTATTTTCTGCCATCTTTACCTATGCACAGAAAGAACTCTTCCTTATTGAAAGCAATCCGTTCTCCATGGTTAGCAAACCATCTCAGCCAAAATCAAGAAATCGACGCATAAGCAATGCTGAAATTGATTTGGTGCTAGAAGCTCATAATTATGCGAGAGGGCAGATCCCAACCGAGATACAGCATTTTATTGCCTGGGCTTTTCTTTTCGCTATTGAAACAACTATGCGGCAAGGGGAGATACTATCTATTAAAAGGTCGAATATCCATAAAGACTATATCCATCTGCCTGACACCAAGAATGGCCACTCGCGTGATGTGCCATTAATGGATAGTGCGAAAGAGTTATTAAAATTAATTCCAGACAATGGATCCGACAAGCTAATTGAGATAAGTAGCAGCACTTTTCAAAATACGTTTAGCAAAAGGGTGAAAAAGGCAAATATAAAGGAACTACATTTCCATGATACTCGACATGAAGGAATTACTAGATTAGTTAAATTGAGAAAGGTGCCAATTGAGATTCTAATGAAAATTACCGGTCACAAGACTGCCGGTATCTTGATTAATACTTATTATAATCCCACAGCAAGCGAAATCAGTGAGATGCTGAACGGGTCTAATTGACCCGTTTTGATCCGCGTTTATTTCTTTGTGGCTTTGATAGGATCATCATGGCCACCTTGGTTTCATAAAGATGCTTACCTTCAGTTCCTTGGTTATAGCCTTCAAGCTTTTTGATGATTGTGGTTTTGGTTAATCCATATTTCTCAACCAACCACGACACTGGAACCAAAGCGGGCAAATCCTCCATCTTAAGTTGAACAATTTTCCCACCAAAGATGCTCTGTCCAAGATAAAGCTGAGGCTCAACATCAGCTTCAACAGTAATGGTGTACTTAAGTGCTCCCATCATTCACCTCCATACAACTTTCTACATCTGCGATGGCTTGAGCCAATTGACTCATAGGGCGACTATTCGCCTCTTGATTGATTACTGCATCCATTGCTTTCTCTAGCCCGCCAAATTGTTCAACCAACTCATAGGACTCGACTAAGTGTTTTAGGTCATCAAAATCCTGATCTGAAACCAAGTCACCACGCCGCATAAACCATCGATCCTCTGGGCATGCACAGTTTAGAATGCAGACTCTCGCATCATTCCATCCAAACTTTTGAATAAATTCTTTTGCATTCATGAAACCTCTCCCAACGCCTTCACCACGCCATACTGATCAAACTTCGCGATATATGACGACAGCATGTGGTAATACAGATCAGCATCTTCACCAACTTTAAGAATCACACCAGTACCATTGCTCACACGCTTATGCAGTGCCATCACTAAGCTATCAATAAAACCACCCATTCCACGACTAAGATCGGTAGCAGCTGCAATATTGAATAATGAGCCGGTCTGACCTGCATTCAAAACCAAATTGAAAGGCTTCTCTTTATACAGCTGATCAATGATGAAGTTGGCCACCTGAATGTTTGTTTGTTGGATTTCAGTCATTGGCAGGCTCCTGTGCTTTCAATAGACCTTTATAAATCTGCTCAACCCACAGATGCTCATTGATATCATCAGTCCCAGCTACCGCATACATTAATTCAGCGTTTAATTCTTTTTTTACCAGTTGATAACCTTCCGGCACCGCTTGGGCTTTGGCTAATTCTGCTCGAAGTTGATCAATCACCATTGAAGCCTGGCGACAGATTTCCAGAAGCTCATCTTTGGTATACTGTTCAGCATGCGACATCATCAAATGACTGATTTCAGTACCTTGATCCAGGTTGTCAGCATCAAACACCCAAACCTCTTTTGGAAAATCCTGTGTATCAAATGACAGCTCTTTTGATTCTTTAATATCCATCACGCCACCTCATCATCTAAAAAGGTAGTTTCATTCCACCAATTAGGGTTTTCTTCCAAATATTTAGAATGTTCATCAGCGGAAAGATTCCATTCCTCAAGAGTGACCGCTTCAGCAATGCACTCACCAACTGTTTCAAATGCTTCAATAGCCTCTCTACGCAAACGTTGAACAACTTGCTCACCCAATTCTTTTGATGGAACAGGGTATAAAATTTCTTCTGAATCAGGTTCTTCGGGAATATTGACTGCCCATAATTTTTGATTTTCCATCACGCCACCTTCTTTAATTTTCATGCTGCTTTCACTCCTAAATAGCACCCCGAAGGGTGCAATCGTCCATGCTCAAGGTGTCAAAGCTGCTTCTTGAGCTTCATACGCAGAATTGATCTGACTGATCTGCCCTTCAGTCATCTGAGCCGTGAAGGGTTCAAATCGTGAAGCCATAATTGCGTTAAGCGATTCCAAATCAGCAGCGTCGTTAATCTCACCAATAACAGCCTGAATGGATTCAGCAGGGAATGCTTGACTAGCTTTAAGTTCTTCGCGCTTGGCTTTAAACACATTCCCAATCTCAGACTTGGCAGGCTCACCAAGATTCAGGGCAGCAATATCAGCACCAATCTGATTAAGCTCATCTAGGGAGGTGGCGTTATCAATACGCTGGTAGTACGGGGTCAGGTCAATTTCTGTAGCAACCGACTCGACAGCATCTTTCTTTTTGGCCATGCGCGCTTTCAGCGATGACGATCCGCTATTTGCCTTCGTTGTACTGGTTTCTGGTGCAGTGGGAGTAATATCAATTTCCTTATCTTTTTCCTCCTCAGCAATTGCCATGCCCTTGAGCACATCCGGGAACACGTCACGCAGGGCATAGGAACGCGCACGTAGCTTTAACATGCGTTTTGGATACTGCGTCCAAGGCCCCTGTTTACCTGATAGACCTGCCTTTTTCGCATCCTCCATTGTGAATACTGAAGCAACTGGTTCTTCATTTTTCCGCTTCACAGTTACAGTGGCTTTTTGACCATCTTCGGAAATTTCCTCGCGGATGAAATCGAGCAGACCGGATCCACGAACTAGGGCAAGCATTGCATCACCCCAGATAGAAGGGCGACCATTAATCACGGCAATGTTTTGCATAGCTTGTAATGGCTGTAAGCCAATTTCAGCACCCCACTGCATAGCGACAAGGATGTTGCCAGGCTTGCGCTGGTAGTCCTTCGGCACGATGTCGGAGCCAGCCAAAAGCTCTGCAATTTGCATTGCTTCTTGAAGGTTGTTCGGAGTTAAGAAATTAACGGCAGCGTTTTGGCCTGTTTTAACAATTGAGTTCATATTCTTCTACCTTAAATCTTAATTAATGCGCAGCACGCGAGTGCTTGAAGTCTTCATAAATTGTTCGTAAATATCCGGGTGAGCGGCTTTCAGTGCTTTACTATCCAGGGTGTTGCGTTCTTGGTATTTGAATGTTGCTAGACGCTTTTCCTCAGCAATAATCATCTCCGCATCTTCCATGCGGGTGCAGATTTGTAGCTTGAGGGTATCTAACTCACCACTGGCTTCTTTGATCGTGGCGTTTAGGTCTTTATATTCAGCAATGGTTTCTACTAGATCATCATCAGCAGTTAAGGCTTGGTCAGCGTTGTGATGTGACCAACGATGTAAAACATCATCAAAAGTCGTGGGAGCAGGCGGCATGTCTGCTTGCACATGCTCAAACCAAAACTTTGAGCATTCCTCTTGAAGCATTGCGAATAGCTCAGCATCAAAAGCAATTTGATAGCTACGGAACTTCTGCCCACCAATCAGCACACCAAGTCCACACATAGATGCACCTGTATTTCCCATATACCACTGACATTGGGTGAGGTAGTAATCTGGCACCTGTTCCGATTGCTCATCGCCCCAAAGCTTTGCCAAATATTGGTTTGCAGTCTTACACTCAAGAATACGATCAGTTGTAAGCTTGCCGTCTTTAATGCGGACGTTGCCGGAGATTTCAGGGTTAATGATGGCGCGGTCAATATTGGCAATCATCCAGTCGTGTTCAGGATTTTTAATCGTGGCATTCACGCGTTGGATCTTCACACCATTTCGCTTTGCGTATTCTTTAGCAACAATATCTTCAAGCTGGTTACCCCAGTAGGCAGGCTCACTTTCAGAGTCATTCAAGTCAGCACGATTGGTCTTATCCAACCACAACTGATATGGAGACTTGTATTTGCTTAAACCTAGGATTGCAGCAACATCAGACCCACCAACACCAAGGCGACGAGAAGCAAGCCATTCTTGACGAGCGTTTTCAATTTCCTTCACATTAACTTGTGTGTTCATATCAATCCCCTTGGTACGCGCCAGGCACGTTTTTAATTGGGTGAATGGGCGAGGCTTGAACTTTTACAGTGTTTCTAACCACTGGTTTTTGATTAATTCGAGAAGCCCAACTTGCTACATTTGCATCTTCATACATATCAACCCAAACACCATTAACTAGCTTTTGATTTGGCTTTGTGTCATTACGAAAGAGACAAATCTGCCCATCTTGCAAAATATGGTGTGTTGCTAAGAGCTCAGGTTTGAGAGGTACATTCACGTCTGAAGAAACAGCAGCGACACAAAAAGAGTTAAAATTTGCTTTGATGTTCATGCTGGCACCTCATCTACAGGCAACCCCAAGGCTGCATTCAAGCGATTAACTTGAACAGCAGGAAGAATTGCTATTGCTGGTTTTTGTTCAAACTTTTCAAGCAATGATTTTGATTCAGGCCAAACTTCCCATAGCTTTTTAAAAGTGTGAACACTTTCTAGAACAGCATTCACTTCTCTGTGCATCTGATCTCGCTGAGATTTAATATCACCAACAACCTCAACAGCCTTCATAAACTCCTGAGCAACTTGCTCATCACCAACATAGAGCTTTGCACCGCTGTTATAGCGATCATAATGTCCTTTGCCGATCAATCGACTCTCACTAAGATCAACCTTGTGCTTTTGACCACCAATAGCGATGTAGAAGCTAGATGCTTTAGGGAGAAATTCTTTTGGCAGGCTCTCCATAGCGATCAAATAAGGGCCGTAAATATCAGTGTAGACCTTTTCGCCTGCTGCAATTTTGTTCTTATCCGCCGCTTGCTGTTTTGCTGTAAATGCATGGTCTAAAACAGTGTTAAGCATTGACTGACGAATTTGATTTGTTAAACGACTCATCACACACCTCCCTTAATTGCCACAACAGCCTGACGATCCATTTGTTCTGCGTGCTTATAGAAAGCCATTAGCACCAATCCAAAGAAGATTGAAATGAGCAGGGCGATAGCGAAGAAATCACCAATACGTTTTTTAGCTTTAGAGGGCTTCATTTCTTCAGCTGTAGGGTGTTGGTAAAGACGCGCAGATGTTTGGCTTTTGTTAGAAGTAAACTCTGGTGTATTGCTATGTGAAAATTGTTGTTCCATAATTGAATCACTCACGAGGTTAGGTTGTGGGTCACGCCTCAGGTTGTTTGCGCAACGCTGGGGCTTTTTGTTGTCTGTGAGATAAATATAAGAAAACTTAGTTTTATAGTCAATAGTATTTATAAGAAATCTTATTTTAATTCTTTGAAAACTTATTTTTTGTGTTTTAATAGACAAAAGAAAACCCATCACAGCGATGGGTTGGATGGAGTCATTAGAATGATTGGTATTACAAAAGAAGGTCAGTTAATAGAGGTAATGGATTCATCTCCACTAACCGGGGTGAAACTTATCGGTGTTTTAATTACTAATCCTAATGATTTAAGCGAAAACCATTTAAATATCGCTAATCACTTTTACCACAAAGATTCCCAACAACTTCATAAGTTAGTCCTAGAGGCTTTACGTATAAATCTGAATCACCACCATTTGTCGAGTGAGCAACCTTAACAACTTCATATAAAACCCCTTCGTCATTTTCATCTATTTCAATCCATTCACCTACGCGAGGATGGGTTTTGAATTGTCTAGCATAGAGTGATTTTGGTTTAGTTTCAGATATATCAATAACAATTAATTCAAGCATAAGTTCTCCACCCGATCCAAGAGCCGCTCGGGTATGCGGATTTTTATTGATTATTATTATTAGCTTTAATTAGGATTTTATCCTGATACATCTTTTCATCTGCCTCTATGACAGCTGCTGATAGGCCGTATGTTGGATTTCGCATTGCAAGACCAATTGCCGCACTAACTTCAGCTTTCGCAAAAGCATTTTGAATTCTTGTTACAAGCTTCTCGGCATTCTGAAGATTAGTTTCGATACTAAGTACAGCAAATTCATCACCACCCAAGCGAGCAACAATATCATTGCTACGTACTATGCCTTTTAAAGCTACAGCCATTCTTTTGATTAGCTCATCACCAGCAGCATGTCCTAGATTGTCATTGGTGATCTTTAGATCATTTAGGTCAATCATAAGCACAGCAGTAGGGTGACCATATCGTTTACACCGTTCTTCTTCTAACTCAACTAATCGATCCCAAGCACGACGGTTATAAAGTCCAGTCATTGGATCAGACAATGCTTCCATTTCAAAACGTTCAGCTTTACGTATATGTTCAGTTACTCTTAATTCAGCTTGAATCGTGTAACTGAGCACCTTTCCTATAAGGTCAAATAATGGAGCATCCTCAACAAGGACTTTAGACTGAGGTTCAGGGTCAATTGCACAGAGAGTGCCGAACAAGGAGCCATCTTCTTTTAAAAGAGGTTGGCCGATATAGGCTTTAATAGTGACAAGTTTATTTATTGGCGCATCTGTATAAACCGGAACGTCGGGCGAGTAAGGGGCAATGCGAGGTGCATTATTTTGCACCATGTGCCAGCAGAAGGAGTCTGCCCAATGAAACACTTGCCCTGGCTTAACGTTATAGCCATTATCTTCACTTAGTAGCACGATCCAGTCATCACCCTCCGTACGCGTAATCATCCATAACTTGAAGCCAAAGCGTTGAGATAAGAATTTTAAAATAGCTTGACCTGCTTCTTCAAAGTTCTTAAAGCTAATATTATCCATTAAGTGAACTCGCTGTTTGTACAAAGAGAGGAGCAACAAAACCATAATTTCTAAATTACAAAATTATTCATTGTAATTTGAAGCTGATTCGCTTACCAATTATTCGAAAATTTAATTCACTTTAACCCAAATTGCTGAATATTCCATAAGTTAGAGAGGAGTTTTTAAAAAAACTACAACACAAAAGGAAACCCGACATAGAGCCGGGTTAGTGATGCTTTACTTAGTTATTACAGACCTGGTCATGAGAGGTCTTAAGTCCAATATAAAGATTTAATATTTCAGAAGTAAGAAAGCTTTAGCACTGAATAGCATCTTTCTCTTTGTAGTGATCCAAAACCAAATCCATATCAGCCAAAAGCACAGCTTCAGAGTATTCACCTGGTGAGAGCTTCAACAAGTTAGGCATATAGTTTTTTTGATACTCGCGCGGGTAATCCCTGCATAAAATTTTAATCCGCACATCTTGAGTGGTGAACTCTGAATCTAACTTTTCCAGATATTTGCTAAGAATATTGTCTGAGTTCTCAAAAGCTGTAGCGGTGGCAATTGGATCTACACCTTCATCTGGTTGCTTCTGGCAGCCGGTAAAAGTCAAAGATAAGAGTAGGGTAGTGAATATCTTTGTTTTCATGGTTTGGTTTTGTTGTTATTGGTGAGTGAATTATAAGCGGAAATTGATAAAAGAAAAATCACCACTTGGAGTGGGGTGGCTAGGTTGTGAAAATTTATCGTCAAACACGATAATAAATCATCCAATAGCATTGATTAAATTTTTTAAAAACAATATCTTGTGTTGTCCTTGATAATGCTAGAAGAACTTATGCTCTCTGACGGAAATAGTAGTACATATAATAACGATTTCTATATTTTAGTTACTCTTATTTTTCTACCATTTTTTGTATTTTTGGATGGTCTTACACTGAGCTTATTTAATTTTTTTAGTGCAATTTTGCTGGCATCATGTCTTATCTGTTATTACTTCTTAGCATTTAGATATAATAAAATATATTGGTTAAAGATTTTTTTACTTATTATTTTTTTATCAATATATTTATTCTATTTTTTATTTTTCTTCTCATTTCTATACAATAAAAACAATAAATGGTCAGATGTAAGTGTTGATAATTTTAAAAAGCCATTAATTGTATGGATAGAAGACAAGTTGAAAGAATTAAAAGAGGATAAAAATTTACAAGCAAATGATATCAAAGTTGATATTACTGAGAAGAAGGAACAGATTGAATATGTAGAGGATGACTATTATGAAGAAGACTATGACGAAGTTGTTGAATATGAGGATGATGAGTCTTACTCTGATGAGTCATATAACTATTCTTCCTCAAATTCTGGTTACCATTCAGTAGAAGGATATACGCGCAGTGATGGAACGGAAGTAGGTGGTTATGTGAGAGGTAACCCTGATGGTATTGAAGAAAACAATATAGAATATATGCGTGATCACGGTGATCAAAATGGATTAGAACAAGCATATTCATTTTTAGATTAAATTTGAAAAATGGCAAAAAACCCACCGCAGGGTGGGTTGGAAGGAGTTTAGTCAGGAAGTTTTAATCCAGACCCCTTGTTTGATCAGAAATGTTCAATCCTAGTTTTTGTATTGCTATAAAGTTGGCAATAAAATATAAAATCCCAAGAATATTTAACAACATAGCAGCAAAAGCTAGATTAAAAATTATTTCTAAGTTTCTTATTTCCACAACAAAGCTAGCAGTTGGAAAAATTTGGTATGTCAAATACATGCCAGATATTATAAAAAAGTACACCAGATATGAGTTTCTAACATCTAATAAATTAGACTTAATTGCTTTGTAATAAGCATCATTTTTTACCCTATCTGGATTGAGTGTGCATAAGATACCCATGCCGATTGAAAACATGATTCCAGCAACCGTATAAATAGTATTTAAAAGAGAGGAATCAGGGGATTTTGACGCAAGAGAGCCTACAGCAACTGAAATCGCCAAAAAAATTGAAACATTAAGCAGTAGCTTTTTTACGTTCATTTTCCAATTCTCTAATAAATCTATTCATCTCTTGTGATAGCTGAGCCTCGTTGAATAGGTTTGTATCTGTAGTTTCTATAGTAACCTCTTTTGTTCTCAATATTTTTTTACCTTTGATAATTTTTTTATTATTTCTTGTTAGAAATTCAAAGTTATCCAAGTCAGCTACAGGTTTCAATAGCGCACCAAACGCTCTTCTAATTTGCTCATCATCATCTTTTTTGGGCTTTTTAAACTCAATGACCAGTTTTGCGGAGATCATCTGTTCAAGCTGATGGTCAGATATGTCCTTAGTGTCGTTTAGGGCTCCTTTAACTAAATCTAATGCAACTTTCCCAATATTGAATGTTTTGCCAAATGTGGGTTTGGCTGCATTTGGGGTAATATCTCCTCCTGTAACTGGATCTCTAACAGTAATATCCTTAATGTTTGATAGTTCAGGCATCGCATCCTCAGCCACTAAAGGATTTACCTCATACAAATCATTTAACAACCAATTTAAATAAGTTTGTAAGCGGGTAATTGTTAAATTGCCTGGCATATTTGTTATGAGAAAATTATTATTTACTGAAAAATAATAATGGTTTTTATAGATTGCCTCAGCATTCACGACACTGCTATTTAAATCAGCAATTGTGAAATGTTTCTTAGAAAACAATGTGCCATCAATATGCTGAACATTATTTCCCAAAGCTACTCTGAGCATAGTGCAGAAAATAGGATCTCCAGTAGAGCTATTTTTTGCAAAATCAGATATTAAATCTTCCTCTTTTTGCGGATCTTCTGCATTGAGAAGCATACGCCTTTCATTAACCTCTATAGATGTTTGTAGCTTGACTCTTAATTTTTCCCCAAGATCCGATTGTTTTTTATTAACGTCTGAATTAATTATTTCAAATGCACGTAATTTTGCGATAGCCATTTTAAATCCCCTAAATATCTAACCCCCGATCAAAGCCCTGCGTCGGGTTCGCAGTTTTAGAAACCTATAATCACCGATATTATTGCTACTAGCGCAGGTATGGCCTGTATGAATAAAATTTTCCGACTTGCTGTAATTGAGCCGTAGACACCGGCAACCAAAACGCAGCCAAGAAAAAAGAAGGCTAAACTTTGTTGAAGTTCTGCTGGAGCAATAGCCGCCCACAATAAGCCAGCAGCTAAAAAACCATTATAAAGCCCCATATTTTGAGCAAGTGGTTTAGTTATTTGGGCCTTTTCTGGTGTATTACCAAAGGCTTTCATCCCTTTGGGTGTCTGCCATAAAAACATTTCTAAAATCAAAATGTATACATGTAGTAGTGCAATCAAAAGAATTAGTATTTTCGAAATCATAATTTCACATCCATTTTGTAATTTTGGTTATGAAATTAACCAAAATGAGTTTTTTATCCAAAAAGCTGAATCCGCTTAAATTTCTTATTCGCCTCAATATGGCTTTTATAAAATTTATCTTTATCTTTTGAATTAACAAAATCTTGAAACGTGCTGGCTTCAAGGAGCTTATAAATAAACCTCTCGCCAGTCTTCATTTCCACTGTTAATAGATGCCACTGATAAGACACGCGGCTAATCTTGTGGGAATTGATCTCAATTGTTTGCATATCATGTTTCCCTATAGTGGATATGAGTCAGTTATTTTGATTAAACAACCCAATAACCCAAGCACATTCATGCTTGGGTAATACGTCTTAATTCATTCTTGTTCTACGCTTAGCGCGATATGTATAGCGAATACAGTCAACAACCTGACCAACAAAATGGCAATCCTCATCTAAAGGAATGATATTAGGTTGGAAGTTTGGATTTAGTGCTTGAAGGTATCTAGATCCATCAGTCTCAATTACCAATTTTTTAAATGTAGCGTCTTCAAGTCTTCTTACAACAATCATGTCACCAGACTGCATGTCACTGTAATAAACATCAGGATCAACAAGAATATAGTCACCCTCAAGGAAATCAGGATTGTTACTAATGCCTTGAACCTTTAAGTAAAAACAGTTGGTGCATTCTTCAGGAAGTGGAAGCCATTCCTCTACTTGAGACATATCGACAGCTTGAACACTGGTGAATACGCCAGCCTGAACCCATGAAAGTACTGGGGCCATCTTTGACACAACAGGTGTTACATTTCCAAAAGTGCTACAAGGCTCGCCTTTACCGGTAAGAATGTACTCAGTAGAAACACCTAATTCATTTGCTATTGCATCAAGAGAAGCTGCTTTAGGTAAATAACTATCCTTTTCCCATTCCGTGACAGCAGGCGAACTTACACCTGCAATCTTAGCTAATTGCGCTTGAGTTAATTTTTTTGAGCGTCTAAGCGCACGTATACGCTGACCAATAGTTTGATTTTCCATATAAGTTATCTTACATATTGCTTTTATAAGTTTTCTTTGATTAAATACTAAGAAATCTTATTTTTAAGGTGTGCGAAATGACCAGACAAGAAGCTTTTGAGCTACTTGGCGTTAATGGTGTTGAGTTGGCTGAAATGCTTGGAATCAAGCCGCCAGCTGTTTACCAATGGCCAGAAAATAAAATACCACTTGCACGTGAATATCAGATTCGCGACTTAGCAAGCGGAAAAGTTCCACTTAAGCGCCAAACAGAGGTGTGCTTATGAGTCTTGATAAAAAATCTACACATGTTCGCTTGTCTCCTGAGAACCATGAACGTGCAAAGGTTCTCTCAAATATCAAAGGAAAAGATCTTGCACAGTACCTTGCTTATTTACTTGAAAAAGAAATAGCAGGTGAGTGGCATGTACTTAATTTACAAGCAAAATCATTCGAGCGCTTGGGAGTATCAGCTTTGTTGCGGGATTTAAGTACAGAGGTTGAATTTCTAGAGGGATCGGAAGGGATTTGCAAGGATTTAGGCAAAGAAAAAGCCTGATGGTCTAGATCAGGCTTTTGGTAATTCAAATAACAGGAGTCATTGAATATGAAATCTAATTTAGCACAACAGCCCCAATGGGGCAAATGTCTAAGCCCTAAAAATATTCATTTCATCAGTGGTTTAACCCTTACAAGCCCCTTCGAAGGAGCTTAGAAGCTATGCGCGAATACGGAAAAGTATCACCACACTTTTGGACAGGATCGACTGGTAAACAGTTGAGACAATGTCCCGAGTCTTTAGTGGTGTCTATGTATCTAATGACTAGCCCTCACGCCAATATGTTGGGGCTTTACTACATGCCACTTTTATATGTAGCTCATGAAACAGGCTTAGGCATGGAAGGGGCTTCGAAGGGGCTTCAATGGGCTTGTGAAGCAGGTTTTTGCAGTTATGACCACGCTTCCGAAATGGTGTGGGTGCATGAAATGGCTCGCTTCCAAATTGCTGACAAATTAAAGAGTACTGATAAGCGTAGTGTTGGTGTTCAAAACGAATACAACTCTTTACCTTCAAACCCTTATCTAGCAAGCTTTTACGATAAATACAGTCAAGCTTTTTGCATGACTGAAAAACGTCAAAATACAGTTAAAAAAGTAGTTAAAAACGAAGCCCCTTCGAAGCCCCTTGCAAGCCAAGAGCAGGAACAGGAGCAGGAACAAGAGAATACACACACAAACGCGCAAGCAGATTTTTCAGGAAGCGATCATTGGAAACCAGATCTTGAACAACTGGCGATTGCCTTGAGAACCACAAAATATTCTCAACGAGTTTCTGAAATCTTAAGCATGGAAGATTTTCAATTCCATCTTGGGAATTTTAATACTCACCATGAAAACAATCACCAGCTCACTGATAACCAAAAACTTCGGAAGTTTGCACAGTGGATTTTTCAGGAATTTGAAAAACAACTGGCTAAGGCCGAGCGTGAAGTTAAAAAATCTACAGGCCGTATTTCTGCAAAACAAAATTCACGAAACGTAAACGATGCATGGGGTGAAGTTCAGCAGTACGCACCTGCCAGTGACAACGTTGAATTGGAGGATTTGGTATGAACGCATCAATCCTGAATACAAAAATTCATATGAGCACTGAGTTTTGTGAAGCTCACAAGGTTCAAAAAGTTCGAGTTGGACAAACAGCAATTTGCAAGCAATGCGCTTCAGAGATTTTAAACAAAGCTCACAAGGATCACGAGGTTGAAGTAAATCGCATGGTTCGTGAAAAGCATTTTGAAGGGGCTAAGTTACCAGCTCGTCATGCGAATAGCGGCTTCAAAGATTACATCGTAAAAAACATTGGTCAGCAAAGCGCAAAGCAACACTGCACTGCATTCACAAAAGATTTTAAGCAAGGCGTTAACCGCAATTTGATTATGGTGGGTCGTACGGGCACAGGCAAAACACATTTGGCATGCGCTGTAGCTCGGAACATCTTGGAATCACGCAAATATGCGCGTTACATCACTTCGGAAGATATGGGTAATGAGATTGCGAATGCGTGGAAAAAAGTAGATGACAATGAATCAAACGCAATTCACCGATTCACCGAATATGACCTGTTAATTCTTGATGAATATGGCTTGCATGACCGTCATGAAAATCGGTTGCAGCTTGTGCACAAAGTTTTGTATGCGCGTTATGACACAGCAAAGCCAACGATGTTGATTTCGAACATGACGATGGCTGAGTTGCAAAAGGATTTGGGGGATCGTTTATGGTCTCGTTTTCAGCATGATGGCCTGGTCACAGTGGAATGCAATTGGGCGGATCAGCGTGTAGGAGGTGGGGTGTGAAGGATAAAACCGAAGTAAATCAAATTGCAGTTTTTGAGCGCGTTATTGCGGTTTTGCAAGCCATTCAAACCACGCCAGTCGCATCAACCTCTGAACTAAGAGAACAAGTATTGCCTGATTTAAGTCTGAGAAGCGCGCAAAGGTACTTAAAAGGCTTAGAGCGTGCAGGATATGTGAGTCGGGTGCTAGATGCTGGGTGGCACAGAAGCGATGCGCGATATTTTTTAACCAAAAAGGCAAAGCAACTATTTGAGGTGATGGGATGAAAGCAAACGAATTTGTGAAAAAACATGGTTGGGATGAAACCTCCAAAATTGTTGAAGAAACGCCACTCAATTGGTGCTTTGCATGTCTGGATTTAAGGGATTTAGAGGTTAAAAGATCATACCCATCACACAGTGAATTTATATCTATTGTTGACTTGGAAAATCTGATTGCAAGTCGTGATTTGGTAGGCATTCATGGTTTGGAAAAATCAAAAGAAATCGTAGCTAATGCGCCAAGCGATGATCATTTTTACTCTTGGACTTTGGGTAATTCAGGTGTAAGAGACAAAACAGTAAATATTGGAAAGTTTCGTAAAGCCATCGCAGACGTGGAGTCATGCCAGTGAACCTAACAATCGAACAAATGCGGGAAATTGTGGCGGGTGCGCCTGAGTGGGCGGTTTTTTGGATCACTCGAAACGAGTACCACATTTCAATGCTGAGCTTTCCTAACATGACAGGGCAGCAAAGTTACTTAATTTCCGATCTACGTTCTGCCATCGCAGACCACGACCGCACGGACTATGTAAGTGACATTGCTAATCATATAGCGCCGACGACGAGGGTGATTGAGATATGAGTAAAAACCACGTTACAGAGCGTGATATTCGCCTGCCGCAGTTTAAAGACGCAAAACTTGAAGATCTTGAATTTGATGCTTCAGGTGAAGTGGTGCGTAAAGATCGCTTCGAAAAGTCAATGCGAAAAATCTCAGGCATGCTTCATGGGGTGAATGGATTGTCTCCAAGAGATGGTTGGACGTGCGAGCAAGTTGTTGAAGCTGTCAAGATTGTTTTAGAGCGAGGCAACAGTGACCAGCATCTCACTCGCTGAATACCGTAAACAATATGCGCCCAAGACTAAACCCAAGTCAGTGCGCAGCAAATTTAACTCACAGCGCATTGAAAAGGATGGAATGAAGTTTGATAGCGTCAAAGAGTACAAGCGCTATATCGAGCTTACAGCGCGAATGCAGAGGGGTGAAATTTCAGAGTTACGGTGTCAGGTCAAATTTGTTTTGGCACCTAAGGTGAAATTGGAAGGCGAGAAAAGGGCAAAACCTGAATTGAGGTATTACGCGGATTTCACATACATCGAAAACGGGAAATTCATTGTTGAGGATGTGAAGTCGCCGGGAACGAGAAATTTACCGAGTTATCGCAATAAGAAACACTTGATGAAAACAGTACACGATATCGATATTAGAGAAGTTTGAGGGATTGGGATGAATGCAATGGTGAATTTAATGGATTGGTCGAAACGCTCAGCTCACCAATGGCTTGAGCAGTATGGATTGTGGGTACGCTCAGTAAAACCAAATCACATAAGCACTCCATTGGCGGTGCTAATTGACAAAAATGATAAATCTAAAACACGGTCAAGCAAGGTATCTGTAACGTGTGAAATTTCAGATTTTGAAGCGGTAGAGGTAAGTAAATTACTAGCGGCGATGCATCACGATAGTCGTGAGTATTTAGCTGAAAGAGCTTGGTTTTTAATATTAAATTACGAAATGGATTGGTCATACGGAAGTATTGCAGGGGCACATAGTTGTAGCAAAGCAACAGTCAGATCAACAATAGATAAAGGCCTTGCTTATTTGGATGGAAAAATAGAAGCATTGGCAGACTTGACAGTGCAGCACACTTAGTTTAAATTTGTGTTATAAGTGGTCGAAGTGTTAGTTAAGCACTTGATCTGAAAGAGGCTCACCAAACGGTGGGCTTTTTTTGTACAAAAAATTTGTTATAATTTACCTAAGCTGGCAACCAGCGTTGCGGGTCAGTTTAGCAAGTTTATCTTGTGACACTCCCGACTTAGGAAGCGTTGCACATTGGAGCTCATCAATTGATGGGCTTTTTTGTTGCCTGTGAAAAGCCAATTCATAGAACATGCCTTCGAGAAACTTCCCGAATGAGGATTGAACTAGGGCTTGGCAACCCGACCTTAAAGAGAATGAAAGCAAGTAAAGCAGACCGTGCATGTTAGGTGTGTGTGATTGTGAGTAGCGGTAGATCAGTTGCCGAGCTGGTCAATATCGTAATCTAAGGCAAGGGCGTGGCGAATTGCCACACCCTTTTTAATGCCCTGAGAAATGTTTTTTGTGTAAGCAAATATCAAGGCAACTATTGACGGCCCTTTTATTCGTAGTGGTTTAAATTGAATGCCGTCACCCATTAAAAAAGGCGCCTAAGCGCCTTTTTATTATTGAATAGTATCAGGGCACTTGCCAAATGGATAACGGGCAGTCCAAAGTCTTTGAGTTTCTACGTCTTTATAACCCCCATTCGGGCCTAGTCGCTCTCGTTTATAAACGCATTCAATTTGGTATTTGCCAATATTTGATTGGTAAAGATACCATGCACTCCATGGGTTAGGATTTGGTCCTGTAGTGAAGCCAGCATGGGCAAGAGCGGTGACGCCAGCAAAACTTAACATGGCAAGTAATTTTTTCATATTTAATCCTTATGGTAGTTCTTGAAAATCCCAAATTTAGAAAATTAGTATCATGATTGGGGTGTATTAATTTTAAGCATTTTTAGATACTTAAAGTTAATGGCAAAAAAGAACATATAAATTTTCTTTGTAAAATAATATTGCATATATCACGTAATAGGTGGATATGTTTCGTTGTGACGGTCTTCCTTTGAGCGTACCAACTAGTTCTGGAGCCCCATTATTTAATGGGGTTTTTCTTTTCTTATTTGGTGGTACCTATGACAGACAAAGTACAGGCAAAACACGACTTAGAATTTTGCAGTGCTGAGCTGTCGAAATATCAGAATCTGAGTCGCACTGGTTTGACGCGAAATGAGATGCTGGCAATTGATGGAATCATGATTAAGCTGAAAGAGCGGATTAAGAATTTGCGTGAAGCTTTATATGCGTAGCCCAAAACGACTCGCTGAAATCAGAAAACTGCCATGTGTGCGGTGTGGCAATCCAAACTCACAAGCGGCCCACAGTAATTCAGCGAAGCATGGTAAGGGTAGATCAATCAAAAGTTCTGACCAGTTCACAATTCCCCTTTGTTTTAAATGCCATGCCGCGTTTGATCGGTTTGAATTAGGCAATCGGGCAGAAAGTGAAGCCATGTTTGAGAAGTGGTTGGTTAAAACCGAGTTAATGATGCGAAAAGGTGGTGAGGTGTTTTGATGGACTTAAGAAAATTAATTGCGAACATCTTGATTATTCCGTTGCTACCAGTTGGCATGGTGGTGGTTATTTATCAGCTTTTAACTTGCAAGCATGAGTACGAGAAAATCAAAACAGTTCATGGTGATCAAATTATAGCAATGGGCTGGACGCGCAGTATTTGGGTATGCAAGAAGTGTAAACATGAATATTGGTCTGGTGATTTGGATAAAATGACAAAAAGATAATAGGAGTAGGAAATGCAAAAAGCCGTGTTTCCCATCCAGTCACATGCCGACATCACCAAAGCCATTAACTTCATGCATACCAATTACACTCAAGCGATTAATGAGGGTAAGCCGTTAAGGGTGGTGATTGATCAGAAACAGGATGACAGATCCACTGCACAGAATCGCTTGTATTGGATGTGGCTTGGCCATATAGAGAAAAAGACTGGTCAGGATAAAGACTCACTGCATTACGAGTTTAAGAAAAAGTTCTTGATTTATATCTATCGTCGTGATGATCAAGAGTTTTCTGAGACCTGCAATGCGATTGCAATGCTTAAGCAGAATGAGTGTGAAGAATACCGGGTGATTGCAGAGCAGGTGATAAGACTTTGCAGTACAACCAAATTAAGCGTTAAGCAGATGACCGAGTATTTGAATTATGTGCATGACTTTGCTGTGACTCAGTTGAATGTGCATTTAACTGTGCCGGATGATTTGAAGTGGTGTTATGAGGATTGACTCTTGTGTAAATATTCTTCATCTTAAGGTTCTAATTCAAATGAAACTTTAAGAGAAAAATATGAGCGAAGAGCGTAAACCTAAATATCAAATCGGGGATATTGTTAAATTGAATGCTGGCGGGCCAGAAATGTCCGTCAAGCAACTCGATCCTGGGCATTTGCCATCCTCTAATGTTTTTCGTGGAGGTTACCGCTGCCAGTGGTTTGCAGGTAAAAAATTAGATCACGGTGATTTTCCTGAGGATAGTCTTGTTTTAGTGCGTAAACAGGGTGCTTCAAGTGAACCTTGATCAAGTGATTCAATGGATGCTTAATGCTCTTGAGAAGGATGGTTGTCTTTATCAGGAGGATGTAGTCGATTACTTGGTTAAAAACGATTTGATGGATCTTCTGAAAGAGAATCCCGACGGTAATTTGGTTTTAAAGTTAAGTGTAAATAGTGCATTTAAAAAGAAAACTGAAGACGATGTTGTGTGGGTTAAGCCTGATCGATATTGGCGTTATAGAGTTCCTGAGGATGAGCCTGGTCGAGAGGCTAGGGGTTAAAAATAGAGCTGCCGCCAGGTGGCTTTTTTAATGGCTGAAGATTATGAAAAGACCATACCCGCCAATCCAAGATAATCAAAATACAGATGTTGAAGATGACGAATTTATTGAAACTGGTGGTCTACTTCACTTCGAGCCTGCAAACAATGATTTATGGCCGTGGATTAGAGAGACCTTTCTTGAGTCATGGGGGAAACTCCACAATCCAGACCATGAGCACCTATTAAGCTTTCAGCCTCCTGAAATCTCATTCCTTTGGGCCTACACGAAATGCGAAGCAAAAGACCGTCGTGTATTGGGTCAGACTGAGCGAGTGATGATTAATGTAGGTGGTTGGCGTAAAGACCGGCAAGAACTTCAATTGATCGACTGGTTTGGTGATGTGCCTAAATACATCATCACGCTAGATGCGCGTGTATGTCAGATCATGAGCGATACGGATTTTTGCGCATTGGTAGAGCATGAGCTTTATCACATTGGGCATAAGTGGAATGCCAAGGCTGAGATGTTTGAATACAACTCAATGGGTGAACCTAGATTGTTCTTACGTGGTCACGATGTCGAAGAGTTCCATGGAGTCGTCCAGCGTTACGGTGCATCTGAGTCAGTTCAAAAAATGATAGACCTTGCAAACAATGGCCCAACAATTTCCAAGGCAAATATTGCACATGCATGTGGTACGTGTTTATTGAAGCTGGCTTGATCTTTAACCTTTTAGCAGGACGTAGCATGACACAGGGGTAGGTATGGCGGCACTTAAAGAGCCTGTAAAAATCTTTATAGTTCAGTCTCTTGCTTGCTTTGAAACCCCTCAACAGGTAGCGGATGCTGTCAAGCAAAGATTCGGCATCGAAATTGAAAGGCAGCAATGTGAAAACTATGATCCAACAAAATACTCTGGCCGTAATCTAAGTAAGAAATTAAAAGACCTTTTTGAAAAAACTCGAAAGGATTTTAAGGCAAATATCGAAGACATTCCGATTGCCAACAAAGCCTTCCATTTTAAAGAACTCCAAAAAATGTATGACGATTGGGGTAAGAACAAGGTCATGCGGCAGAACGTGCTTAAACAGGCGCAAGGGCTGCTTCAGTCAGGTAAAAGTGCTGGTCCAAGTGGTTTATCTGAAAAAGAGCAAATTGAAATTGAAATGAAGCGTTTAGAGCTTGAGAAACTTCAAAAAGAAGTAAGACCTCCTGAATCACGACCTCCTGAGGAAGATTACAAAATCAGCCTAAACCCTGATGAGGAAATTCCACATGAGCCAATTCTTTGAGCCCCCAGAGGGCGCAGTACAACTTACACCGAAACAGGCCAATATCTACCTATGGGGCTGGCAGAAAGAAGCGCGCTTTCGTGATGCTGTATGTGGTCGACGTTTTGGTAAAACCTTTTTGGCAAAAGCTGAAATGCGACGAGCTGCACGACTGGCTGCTAAGTGGAATGTGTCGGTCGAGGATGAGATCTGGTATGCAGCACCAACATTCAAGCAGGCAAAGCGTGTCTTTTGGAAACGATTAAAACAAGCGATTCCACCATCATGGCGAGCAGGAAAACCAAACGAAACTGAATGTACGATCACGCTAAAAAGTGGTCATGTCATGCGTGTGGTTGGTCTGGATAACTATGATGACCTTCGTGGATCTGGTTTGTTCTTTTTGATTATTGACGAATGGGCAGACTGTAAGTGGGCCGCATGGGAAGAAGTACTGCGCCCAATGCTTTCAACCTGTAAGTATATTGTGCATGGTGAACAGCGTGTCGGTGGTCATGTCTTAAGGATTGGTACACCTAAAGGCTTTAACCATTGCTATGACACCTTCATGGATGGTCAGCCTGGACATGAGCCTGATTGCCGAAGCTTTTCCTATACCTCATTACAAGGTGGGAATATTCCTGAATCGGAAATCATTGTTGCTAAACGTAAGATGGATCCAAAGACATTCAGTCAGGAATATGAAGCCAGCTTTGAAAGTTATCAGGGCGTTATTTATTACTGCTTTAACCGGGTGCTCAATAGCTCAAATGAAACAGTTCAGGATGACGACACACTTCACATAGGTATGGACTTCAACGTCACCAAAATGGCTGCTGTGGTTTATGTACGTCGTGGTGAAACCATGCATGCGGTAGATGAATTTGTGAATCTGTTTGATACGCCAGCAATGATTGAGGCGATCAAAGAGCGTTATCCAAAACATGAAATCGGGATTTATCCTGATGCTTCTGGGGAAAATCGCAAATCAAATAATGCAAGTGATACAGATTTAGCACTACTGCGAAAAGCAGGGTTTAAAGTATTTGTTAATTCAAGAAACCCAGCTGTAAAAGATCGCATTAACTCTATGAATGGAATGCTTTGCAATACGTTCAGTGAGCGCCGGTTATTTGTGAATGCTTCTAAGTGTCCACACTTTGCTAAATGCCAAGAGCGTCAAATCTATGATGAAAATGGACAGCCGGATAAAAAATCAGGCTTTGACCATATGAACGATGCAGGAACATACCCGATTGCATACTTGTTCCCAATCAATGAGCAAGTGAAGAGCATCGATATACCAATGTTTGGATTCTAATATGAGCATTACTGCAACACATGCCGACTATGATAAACACATTGCGACTTGGAATAAGTTGGATGATGTTTGTGGTGGTCAGGAAGTTATTAAGGCAGCAAAAGAGAAGTACCTGCCTAAGCCATCTCTGTTTAATTCAAAGAATGATCCAGATGGCTCAAATCGCTATAACGAATATTTGATGCGTGCAATCTTTCCTGGTGTGACAAGCCGTACTTTGGCGAGCCATATTGGCTTGGCTTATGGCAAATCACCAGTATTCAACAAACCCGATGAATTGGAATATTTAGAGCGCAATGCTGATGGTGCGGGTCGATCTATTTATCAGAGTGCCCAACGTGCAACACGTTTAATTAACCGAAACTACCGCTGTGGTGTTTATGTTGATTTTCCAAATGTTGCGCCAAGTCGCAGTAAGGCAGAGGAAAAGTCTAAAGGTGCTTTTCCGATGATCCATATTCTTCAGGCTAGTTCAATTATTGATTGGGATTACATCATTATTGGTAACCAGAAAAAGCTAAGTTTTGTGAAGCTGCTTGAGACGGTAAAAACCCGGAATGGATTTAAGGTTGAATCCAGCGATCAGTATCGAATTTTGGCGCTTGAAGAAGTTGGTAGTGGCTTTGTTTATACAGTTCAAATTTTCACTAAAAATGAAAAAGGCGAATGGGTAGAAGGAGAGAAGTACATTCCAACTGATTACCATGGTCAGCCTTGGGATTATATTCCTTTCACATTCTGCGGTGCAGTAGATAACTCAGATGAAATTGGTACAGCACCACTGTATGAGTTGGCAACAATGGAGTTGTCTTATTACACCAGTACTGCTGATGTTGAAGAGTCGGCATTTATTGTTGGTCAGCCTACTTTATGCTTCCCGAATATTACGCCAGAACAGTACGCCATGGTAAAGGAGTCAGGAGCCAGTGTAGGTAGTCGCTCTGGTATTCCTACGGATGCAAAGATGGTCCAAGCGGAAAAAAATGGACTGGCTTATGAGCGTATGAATGATAAATGGGACCAAATGAAAGAGCTTGGCGCTCGATTAATTGAAGTTGGATCCGCTAATAAAACAGCGACTCAGGCAGACAATGACAGCTCAGTTCAACATTCAGTTTTGTCACTCGTTGTGGCGAATGTATCTGAAGCCTTTACCAATGCACTGCGCTGGTGTGCCAAATTTGTGATGCCTGAACATGATCTAAAAGTGGATGAGCTGAGCTTTACGATTGCTCAGGACTTCAATAAACCAAAATATGACCCAACACGCTCAAAATTGATTTACGAAGCTTGTCTTGCAGGTGAATTACCAATGTATGTCTGGTATCACTACGAGCAGACCGGTACTTTCCCAGAAGATAAATGGGAAGACATCGTTAAGAAAATTGAAAAGCGTGAAGATGGTGGAATTGATTCACTAGATGATAAGGATTAAACATGAACATTTCAGCGCAGAAAGCCTTGGTTGATGCGCTGAGCCAACATTCAGCTTATCTCTACCGCGCATCATCTCAAGCAGTAAATGAACTTACAGCTCAGTTTAATAATCTTTCCAATAGCCAGTTAAACCGCTTAGTAGATATCTTAAACGAGCTGTCAGACTCAGAGCGAAATGCACTTAAAAGCCTAAACTTTTCGAGTAAGGCTAAATCAAGTAAAAACATTGAAGATATTAAGACCATTCTGAATGAGTGGTTCAAATCAATTGATGTGGACTTGTTTGAGCAGTTCGATAAATCAGCATTACAGTTGGCGGTTTATGAGGCTTCATATTCTGCGAAGTTAGTTGCTGGTACTGCTGCAGTTGTTAATGCTGATAAGATTTATAAAACCATTAAGAAAGCACCTTTTTCAGGTGGTGCTTTGGTTGATTATCTATTTGCAGATATTGCAGCAACACTACGAAAGAAAGTTGAAAGTGCAATTCGTGATGGTATTTCACAAGGGCAGACCAATCAGCAGATTGTGCAACGAATCAAGGGGCGGAAGGCTTTAGATTATAAAGATGGCTTACTTAAGTCGTCACGTGAATCAATTGAACGTCAAGTAAGAACAGCCCGCAGTCACATTAGTACTGCAACTTATATCGATACGTACAAGGCGCTTGGGTATGAGTATGTAAAAGTTGTAGCCACTTTGGATGGGCGCACTTGTAAGTACTGCGCATCAATCGACGGTGACGTATTTTCTATCGATGATCCATTGCGGCCAAGATTTCCAGTGCATCCAAATAACCGCACAACATATATGCCTTGCAATAAGGATGGTGAGATTGGTGGATTACGGCCTTTTGTTATGGATGAGCGTAAAGTCAAAGATATTCCCAAGGATGAGCGCAAACATCTTATTGGCCAGCTTGATGCAAATACATCATTTAAAGAGTTTTTCGAGCAGTCGGATGAGTTCTTTCAGCGCACTTGGCTGGGTAAATCTAAGTATGAGCTTTATAAAAAAGGTGAGTACAGCATTGATAAGTTTGCTGATCCGCTGAATAAGCGTGGTTATACGTTGGATGAGTTGAAGGTTTTAGATAAAAAAACCTTTGAATTGTTAGGTGTTTAAATATAATAGTCATCACTATTTTAACTAGGCAGATAACAACAATGAAGCTTTTCGCATTTCTATTTTGTGTAATTGTATCAAGCACCTCTTTTGCTTCAACTCAAAAAGACTTTGAACTTAAATATTACAAGTTAATGGAGCGATACGTTCAAACACAATCGGACAGAAATCAAGTGATTTCTACAGAGGCAAAGAATGAGCAAGAGGATCTAGCTAGGTCCAATAAACTTAAAGCTCTAGATTGCAAAGGTTGGAAAGAGAATATTGAACTTTATGATTTTGTCTTAAGTAGATTTAAGGAGTATGAGGGAGCTTCAGAAGGTGTCCGAGCAATGGGATACACCAAAGAAAGCCTGCAAGATGAGTCTGAATGGTTGCGTGAGCAATTAAACCAACCAGAGAACAAATGCAAATAATCCAAATCATGACCCGAAAGGGCTTTCTTTAGGTCATAAGGACATCTCAAAAGCAGTAACAGAAGTTTAACTTGCAGAAAACAAACTTTAGAAATTCGAAGGTTATTGCTTTTTTGCAATTACCCCAAAAACTAAATTCAAATAGAGCACCTCCCGAGGTGCTTTTTTTATGCCTGCTGAAAGCGGATGCGGACAGCGTAACGAGCGGATGCTCATTTTAGAAATAGGGTCGGATGACTTATGAAACTTAAAACAGTAACCGTGGATAACAAGACATATGCGGAAGTGAATGAACAGGGCTTACCAATCTATGTTCATGACGATGGCAAAGAAGTAGCACATGATGCAGCCCAAACCGTAGCAACCATTTCGCGTTTGAATGGTGAAGCTAAAACAAACCGTGAACGCTATGAAAAGGCTGAATCCACGCTTAAAGCATTCGAAGGCATTGAAGATCCAGCAGCTGCTAAAAAAGCGTTAGAAACTTTGAAAAACTTCGACGATAAAAAACTGGTGGATGCTGGTGAAGTCGAAAAAATCAAACTCGAAGCAATTAAAGCCGTTGAAGATAAATATGCACCAATTGTTCAAGAGCGTGATGCCTTCCAAACCCAACTGCATAACGAACTTATTGGAGGTGGTTTTGCTCGTTCTAAGTTCATTCAAGACAACATCGCTGTACCGGTAGACATGATTCAAGCCACGTTTGGTAAAAACTTCCAGATCGAAAATGGCAAGGTCGTGGCAGTTGGTGCTGATGGTCAAAAAATCTATTCACGCACTCGCCCGGGTGAAATCGCAGACTTTGATGAAGCCCTAGAAACCTTGGTTGGTGGATACCAGCACAAGGATTCAATTCTAAAAGGTTCTCAAGCTGGTGGTGCGGGTTTTCAGGGTGGTGATGGAAACAAATCGGGCCCTAAATCTTTGGCTGAATGCAAAACCAAAGAAGAAAAGATTGCTTACATGAAGCAAGTGGGCGAAAAAGCATAAATTAATTTAAGGAGAGGCATATGCCTTTTGATTTACAGGTATTTAACAAGCAAACCTATGCCGCAATGACAGAAACGGTGGCACAGGACATTAATAAATTCAACGAAGCATCACAGGGCGCAATCCAATTGATCAATGAGCCTTTCGGTGGTGATTTCAACATTGAAGCATCGTTCAAGGCAATTGCTGGTATTGTGCGTCGTCGTAATGCGTATGGTACTGGCACAGTTACTGCAAAACGTTTAGAACAATTACTTGATGTAGCTGTAAAAGTCGCAGCAGGCACACCACCCATTGAATATGAAAAACAGCAGTATTCTTGGATTCTTCAAAACCCTGAACTTGCAGCTCTAACTATTGGTGAGCAGCTGGCTAAGGCGCGTCTTGCGGATATGCTGAATGCGGGTATTTTGGGGGCATCTTCTGCGATTTCAGGTAATCTCAATGCGGTACATGGTGATGGTACTGATGCAGCATCTTTCCGCTTGCTAAACAAAGGTGCGGCAAAACTCGGTGACCGCTCAAGCGCAATTCGTGCTTGGATTGTTCACTCCACAACAATGCACAACCTGTTTGACAATGCTCTGGCCAACTCAGAAAACCTGTTCCGTTATGATGGTGTGAATGTGGTTCGTGATCCGTTTGGTCGTGTGTTTGTGGTGACCGATGCGCCAGCCTTAGTAGGTGATAATGCTGGCACTGCATTCTACAACTCGCTAGGCCTTGTTGAAGGTGCTGTTGTTGTGAATGACAACAATGACTTTAATGCTGAATTGGTGCCGGGCACTGGTGGAGAGAATATCAAGTACACCTACCAAGCTGAGTGGACATTCGGTGCAGGTGTGAAAGGTTACGCATGGGATACCGCTACCGGTGGAAAATCTCCAACTGATGCAGCAATTGGCACTCCAACTAACTGGGATCTGATCGCATCAAGCGCGAAAGATACAGCTGGCGTCCTAATTAAGTCTGCTTAAATGAAGTGCCCCGAAAGGGGTTTTTCTTTGCCTGATTGGAAATAGAAAACATGAAAAAAGAATCTAATAAACGCCTATATTTCACGGATGACTTCTCTCCCGAAAATGTGGCAAAACTTCAAGGTGAAGGTTATATCCTCCGCAAAGCTAGTGCATATCACGAAGCTGATACTTTGGAACCGTGCTCAGAAGTGGCTGGTGATGTTCCTAAGGCTTATCTAGATCTGATTAAGCGCAATAATTCCAATATTGTCACCATTGAAGCAAAAGTTGGCATCACACCAGAACTTCAAGCCACGATTGATGAAGCAAAAGCCGAATGTGTAAAAGTTATTGCTGAAAATGTGGAGTTGAAAGAACAACTAGCCACAGCCCAAGGTGAATTCATTGCATTCAAAAATGATGTTGCTGCTATGCAGGCGCGTATTGATGAATTACAGCCACCTACCAAAAAGCCAACTGCTGCGGAATTGAAAGCAGCTAAAGCCGCAGAAGAGGCGGCTAAAGTAGAACAACCAAAGGAATAACCCATGAGCTTTATTACCCAAGAACAGGCTGAGCAGATTATGGGGGCAGATTTTGCACCAGCTGGTGATAAAGCTCGCCTCATTAAATTAGCCAACACATGGATGCGAAACGAAGTCGGATTTGTTCCTGATCCAATTGAGCCAATCCTGATTGATGCCGCATGTGAAATTATTAAAGGCATTCAAGCTGGTGTGATTTACGCGGGCATTGCTCGCCAAACTACCAGTGAAAGCGTAAAAGCAGACACAGTGCAGGTCACCGAAAGTTTTGCCGAGGGTAGTGTTGAGGTATCTGAGTTCGAGCAAATTGCACGGGCTTACATTGCGTCATTGGATTTAAAGCCTAAAGGCTTCGGGTTTGAGGTGTTTCGAGCATGATTAACACCGACTATGTGCCTGAATGGTATATCACGCCTTTTGAGCATTCGAAGTACACACTTGCTCGTAATCAGATGCATATGGATCTTCTATTTGATGACATGAATGATTCGGATGAATTTCTATCTCTTGGCTGTCCTGCGCAAGTCGATTATTACGATGACGGCAGGCACTGCATTGTTCAGCTCGGGGAAACGCAAGATAAATCACTGATTATTGTTCATGGTTTACTGTTGCATGAAGCTGTGCATATTTGGCAGCGTACAAAACACCTAATGGGTGAAAAAGAGCCAAGCATTGAATTTGAAGCATATTCAATACAACGAATAGCTCAAGACTTATTTGCTATGTACGAAGAGAGCGAAAGTCATGATCAAAAACAAAATTCAGTCTAAAGTGGCTGCGGCATTTAATAAAAAGTTAGCTGATGCTGTGGATTCATTCACGTGTGAAAAGATAATTTACTCTGGTGAAATGGATTTCGAGACGCAGACTTACCCAGTCATTGGTGATGAATCTTATTCTGGTCGTGGCGTGCTATTTGGTTCTTATTTGAAAGATATGGTCAAGCCTATTGATTATCAGGTGACAGACTGTAAGGCTACGATACTTCAAAATGAAGTGCTGAAAGATAAGGTTAAGCAAAAGCCTCAGATTGGGGATGTATGGGTCACATCAAAAGGCCGCTTTAAAGTGGTAAATATTGGAGCTGATCCAACGGATAGTATTTGGGTTTGCCAGTTAAGAAAAGTGTCAAACTGAAGTTTTTTTTGGTATTTTAATTACTCAATTGTGAGTAATTAAAAATGAAAAAATTATTATTAGGTTTTGTTGGGGTTTGTTTAGCTACAAGTGCTTTTGCTTATGAAGAGCCACTACGTAAAACTAAATGTTTTTATGTTGTTAATAATAAACCACAAAGCATTCAGGCTTGTCATATCGGAGCGGCAGGTGGTGCCGGTGGTATTGAAAGAAGCTTTTCCATTAATCAAAACGAGTTTGTTTTAGAATGGTTTGACGCTGGGTTGCCTAGTGAGGTTTATCGGATTAGTAAGAATAACGGCAAGGCAATTAAAGCAACAAATTACTACAGGTCTGGTAAGACTTTGGCTGTTGTAAAAAATCCTGGGCTTACTGATTGGGAGTGTATTAAAGACAACAAGACTGTGACTCATTTTTGCTATAAGTAAACTTAAAATGATCCTTGCTTGTGGTTAATTTTAATGATTTCCACTAACATCCCTCTGAAATTTAGGGGGATTTATGATAGATATTTGCAAACTTTGTGGTCACAGGAAAGAGTTACAAAAATCACACGCCATAGGAAGGAGTGTATTTAATCGAGTTTTAAAGCCTGCTGCAAACAACTTAATGCTTCAGTTGTCCCCTAGGATGGATGAAATAAAATATTCAAGTGACCAGTGGGATACATATCAATTATGTAGTGATTGCGAACAGAAATTTAATAACAAATATGAAAATTATTCACTTAATGCTTTAAGAGGGAAATATCAAACTATCCCCAAATCTGTTTTAAAAAACGGAGTTCTCCTCAGTAATCTAGATAACCTTAGGGTTAAGCTTTATTTCCTTTCAATTATGTGGAGAGCAGCAGAATCTGAACATCCATCATATGCAGGTATCTCATTAAGGTCTGATGTGAGCGGTTATTTTCGTGAGTTATTTCTTAATGATAGAGCTGTTAGTGAGAAAATTTTTAATGTTCGCTTGCGCGTAGTGAGAGATGATGAAGGGTTGGTTGACTTAAAAGGATTGCAACAAATTATTGTCGCCCCCCACATGTATAAAACGCCAAATAATATAGTGTTTGAAATGTTGTTTGAAGGCTGGTTAGTTGAAATATATTTCAAAAAGCCAAATCACGCACTATTAAAACAAAGAGGGTTTTTAAATAATGAGACGTGCGGATATATTTCACCATATGTGGATTTTTCTGAAATTCCTTCCTTGATGCAATCCCTAGTTAAAGGTAAGCAATTAACCGAGCGCGGAAAGATCAAAATAAGGTAAATGAATTAGGTGGTGGTTTTACATTTAATGGGTGAAATATGACATGGAAAAACAAACCGAGTGATTTTACTGCACACATGCTCAAGAATGCTGACCAACATGTAAAAAATATCGTGGGTGAAACACTTCAGCAAGTCATTGTGCGTTCCCCTGTAATGGATGGTGAGTTCCGCGCATCGCACAAAGTCACTCTCGATTCCCCAGATAACTCATACCAAAAAAATTATGACGAATCAGGCTCAGAAACATTAAAACATGGTCTTAAAGTAGCAGCTTCAGCTAAGTTTGGTGGCCTGGTCTATATCCAAAGTAATAGTCCGCATGGCCTAGCTCTAGAAAACGGTCACTCTCAACAGGCTCCTAATGGTGTTTATGCACTTTCATTTCAGTATGTTTGTGAGAAATACAAATGATGACAAATACTCAAGCCTTGCGGGCAATCTTGGCACGTGTGGGTACATTCACTGGAATGCCTAAACCAAACATCCAATTAGCAAATAATCCGCTTGTTGATGGTAAACCTTTTGAGCCGCCTGCAAATGAGATATGGGCCAAGGTCACCGTTAAAAATGCGGGCAGTTTTATTTCAGAGATCGGATCTAAACCAAGTACACGCACTACCGGTATTGTTTATATCCAATTGTTTGCACCGTTAAATACAGGCACAGATTTGATATCTCAGATGGCTGACAAGTGGGCTGAACATATGCAGTTCCATAAAAAGGATGAGTTGGAGTTGCGTGAAGCTTCTATTATTGATGTAAGCACTTATGGTGAACTTTATTACCAGTACAACGTGAATATTTCGTACGTAGTGAACTAAACCCAAATTCTTATTTAGCCGTCCTTTTAGGGCGGTTTTTTTATGCCTAAATTCAGGAGACAACTATGTCAAAGGGCACTGATGTGGTAATCCACATTGCGAAAGAAGAAACACCTAATACTTTGCCTGCGGTGCCAGTGTGGCATACGTTGCGTCGAAATTCAGACTCACTCAAAAAGACGGTATCAATGACACAATCTGATGAGATTGTAGATTCGCGTTTTGAGCAAGGTTCTGTGGCAAGTTCAGCTGAAGCAACTGGTAGTATTGACTTTGAATTATCAGCCTTAAGCCAAGATATGTTTTTTGAAGGTGTTGCTGGTAATTTATTTGTTGACTCAGGCACACCAAGTGTTTCTACTTTGGAAATTGGTGGTGACACACTACCAACATACACAATTGTTAAGCACGACAAAAAAGTCGGGTTTATTCAAGTTTTCACGGGTTGTCGAATTGGTGAGCTGACCATTCAAGGCGACACAGAAGGGAAAATCACAGGCACAGCTTCAATTAGTGCAACCGGCTATAGCAATCCAACAGCAACACCAGTAGTAAATCCTGTTGCAGCCACAGATACTCCATTTATGTCATCAATCAACGTGAATGAGTTTAAAATTAGTGGTGTGTCCACAGTTGGAACGGCTTGTGCCGAGTCCTTCACAATTACTATCAATAACAATCTTACTGCTAAGCCATGCCTAGGAAACGGCAGCTTGATTCCAAACCGTTACACAGAAGGTAATGTCACTATTACCATGAATGTAACACTAGCTCTTACAACCACATCAAAAGAATGGATTCCATTTGTTGAATCTCGTGAAACCATGACAGCTGAAATTGGCATGGAAGATTCAAAAGGTAATGCATACGGCTTCAATTTTACCAAGCTGGAGCTTGATAACGAAGGGCTTTCAGATACCAATAAAAATGATGATCACACTATGGCGATGGAATTCCGTCATGTGAAAGAAGCGCCAACGATTACACGAACAACAGCATAACAATGGCCCCGTAAGGGGCTTCTATTTTGGAAAAAGAAAATGACCTTAGTTGTGGAAATTGAAAAAAGCAAAGAAACATCTCTTTGGAAAGAATACAAAGGTGCTGAAGGTAACGTATTAGCTCGCTTCAAGATTCGTGGTGAGGCATATAAACCATATCGTGTTGCATTAGAGCGTGCACAAAATCAAGTTGCATCAAAAGGCTACGTCGTATCAACAGCCAGTGGTGAAGATAAGCTTTATCATGAATTATTACTTGAAGCTGCTGCCTGCCACCTTATTGAAGACTGGGATGGTGTATCTTTCCGTGAAAATGGCAAAGAAACTGAACAGCCTTATACACCTGAAAATGCCACTAAATTATTAAACATGGGTGATATAGGTGTGGCAATTTGGGTCTTTGTAAAAGCGCATGCTGAAAAGATCCAATTGGAAGCGGATGCGGTTAAAGCTGATACTTTGGGAAAGTCACAAAGCTCTACGAATGGCATGCAGGAGACGGTGGACTAACGGAGTTTCAAAAGAAGATCCGTGAAAAGCAAGGGCGCAAGCTAGATGATGCGCCTGAGTTTAGTTATACAGCCCACGCTATTTTGAGTGCATTCAATGTGATTGCACGAGGGCGTTCATATCATCCTGTGACTATGCCGCTAGATGGTAGCCATATCAATGCGTATCTTGAGTTGTATGAAGCACCATGTGAGCTACATATCTTTGTTGAGTGTGTCTTTGCTTTGGATAATTTGTTTTTGGATGGAGTGAGGGAGAAATCAACGTGAGTTGGTTTCTTTTGTTGATAAATAGCCAGTTTGATGATGCTTCGCGACAACATTTAACGCACTTGTTGGGTCACAAATATTGACAAAGAGTAATCTGTAGCGTATTGACCCATTATGCGTTATCGCATAAGATGCCCCAATAAGCCCTTATATCAAAAGATATTAGGGTATTTTTGTCACCTGAACTTTCATTACAGTTTTGTGACAATTAACTAAGAAAAGGGCGATCAAATGAATAAGCGTATGAAATACTTTGTAGAAGGTATGATAGCTGCTTTTGTATTAGCACCTCGTGTTCCTGTAAAGGCGGTTGAGCCTGTTTCGATCAAAGAGCATGTACCAGTTGGTAATGCTTCGAAACACTGGGAAGTGGTTGGTAAAAGAATGACATCCGGAACCAAGCAGATTTCATGTGAACTCAAAACCACCCACCCTGAACTTAATTCAATCTAAAAGTCTCTTAATTCATGTCACAACACAATAGAACAAAGCGTGGCGTTGCAACAAAAAATGGCAATGATGTTTCGGTAGCTCTCGAAGAGGCCGAGAGTTACTCTCCGTATCCACCCCCTGAACTCGTAAAAGCCTTCGAAGAAATTCAACCGGGTTTAGCTGGTCGTTTAATGCAAATTGTCGAGAATGAGCAAAAGATTAGCCATGAAGTGGCTCGCCATCAAATGGTGGAAAACAGCCGAATTAATACAGCTAATATTGAGAACCAGAAGAATAACTCCAAGTTATTTTTTCTTGGTTTAGTATTTGGTGTTCTCATTGGTCTTGGGATTCTCTGTGTAGCAGTCTACGCTTTGTATAGAGGTTATCCATGGGTAGCTACAGCTGCTTTCTCTGCATTGGGTATTATTTTAATGATCCTTGTATTGCGAAAAATGCCATCCACAAGTGATTCGGGTACAAAACCACCTCAAAACCAGTAATCAAACCACTCTTCGGAGTGGTTTTTCTTTTAGTTGTATATACTTTTTTCAAATAATTGAGTAATTTATCACCTTACTTTTAAGGGGGTAATATGAAAAAATTATTAGCAATCGGTACTTTATCTTTAATTTCATCTTTGGCTTCTGCTGACAGAGCTATCATACTGCATTCTGGCGAACCATTACCAATGGGTTCAAAAGCAGAAACCACGTACAACAAATCAACCACCAGTGGTGTTGGATTTAATGGGCAGATGTCACTTGCAGGTGGTTATGCGGGATCGAAAATTGGCTCAAGCGAATTTGGTGGGGATGAGCGTTTTAATGGATTCTTTTTGAATGCTGGAACATATATTGCGCCTAAAACATCATTGTATATGGAGTACGCATTCCAAGATGCTTCAGAAATGGATTTTCACGAAATTTCGGCTGGGTTGCAGTATAAGGTCTTAGAAAATCAAAACAACTATGCTGCGGTTGGTGCTGGCATTGGGTATGCGTGGCTAGATGAGAGCGCTTACGATACTGACTTTGATGCCAATGTATCAATAGATCTTACTTATGTAACCCTACCAATTCACTTTGAATTGGGGCATAAAGTTAACAATAATCTAGATGTTTTTGGGAATGTGGGCTACAAGTGGCTTATTAATGAGGACGCAGAAGCTTGTGTGGCTGGGCAGTGTATCTCAAGCAATAGCTCGGATTTAAATGTTGACGGCGTTACCTACAAAGCCGGCATTCGATATAACTTCTAAAAGTAGAACCGCCCAAGTGGCGGTTTCTTTTTGTGCAGTAAATTAGTATCTTGTTCTAAATTATAAATTTGGGGTGGGGTATGGAAGACTACTTGGGTAAGGCTGCCAGTGAAAAAAAAGCAGCCAAAATAGCAATAAAAGAAAAAAGGTTTGATGATGCTTGGAGACATTTGAGTAATCAAAAAATATTATACCTCAAGCACGCTCACAGGGAGCGGTTCTCAGCAATACATACGCTAGTTATAGACTCTTCGCCACATGAGGATATGGCAAATATTTTAAGGCTAGAGGGAAGGCATCTAGAGGCACTACAACATATCTCTTATACTTATGCGACAAATTTTAAAGCAAAGCGCCCACTAACCACCTTGGAGAAAAAGCTATCCACCTACCACAAAAGGGCTGACATTAATTCTACTTTTAGTGCATTCTCGAACAACCTAAAGAAAGCTCAATCAGTGGACTTCGTTTCAATAAGGGATTTGGTGAAATAGTATGAAAAAAATCATTTTATTGGTCTTATTTCTTTTAAGTGCATCTTTGCAAGCACAAAAAATATATGTGTCCAATGATGCCAATAATGACGCCTCATCAGATAGAGAAGCGCTAATAGAATTAAAATATAAAACATATCGTCCAGAGTGGTCACCCTTAGACTGGAACTATAGTTGTTCCAGAGATAAGTTTAGTGGCAAAAAGAGTTGCTCTTTAAATAAATCTCACAGCAATATAATGGTTAGTATTTTTGATGGTCGCTATAGTGTTTATGTTGGGCGAAATCACTTTCCACACACTCAAAGTGCCATAAAAATTGATAACAATGCTCCAATTTATGGCTATGAAGGATCGAGCAACACCCCGCAAAAAGTTATTGAGCAATTGAAAAAAGGGAAAGTTGCTTACACACGATATAAAGAATGGCCTTATGAATATAATCAAGATGGTGAAACCGACTTAACTGGATTTACTGAAAAATACAATGAAATGCTAGAAGAGTACAAAAAGCTCTAGTCAATACAATCAAACCAACCTCGCTTTATGCGGGGTTTTTTATTGCCTGCAGGAACGCAAAATGACCACACAACTAAGCCGTTTAGTGATTGAGATTGACTCCCGCAATGCTTTACGCAACGCACAAGCCATTGGTAGAGAGCTTGAAAATATTGATAGAAACGGTACACACGCGTCGCGCTCTATGGATAGTGTGTCTGTAGCTACCCGTCAACTTGCTGGGCACATGGCAGGACTACTAACTGTAGGTGCGGCAGTAGCAAAAATGGATGCCTATACTGGCATGCAAAATAGGTTGAAACTAGTTACAGATTCGCAAGAGCAATTAAATCTAGCAATGAGTGATACTTTCGTTATTGCTCAAAAGTCCTACCAATCATGGGATTCTGTGATTCAGGTTTATCAGCGCTTTAGTGATAATGCGAAAACACTAAAAATTGATATGGCTAAAACAGCCGAATTAACAGAAACAGTTTCGAAAGCTGTTGCAATTTCAGGTGCAAGCACTCAAGCAGCTGAAGCAGCATTAACTCAATTTGGTCAAGCGTTGGCCTCTGGTACATTGCGTGGTGAAGAGCTCAACTCGATTCTTGAACAAACGCCAGCTTTAGCCAAAGCAATTGCTCAGGGTATGGGTATTACAGTCGGGCAACTCCGCTCTGTGGCTGCTGAAGGTAAAATTACTGGTGAAGTCCTTGTTGATGCACTAACAAAATCAAAGCAATCAGTAGATGAATTATTTGCAAAAACCGATGTAACAATAGGTCAGTCGCTTCAGCTGCTAAGCAATGAAGTCACTAAATTTACAGGTGAAGCTGGTAAAGCTTCGGGTGCTGCAACGACCTTAGCTAGTGGCATTCAAATACTAGCTAACAATCTTGATGCTATTGCAGGCATTGCGGTGGTTGGCGGTGTGGCTTTGCTAACCAAGACTATTGTTACTCAGACAGTGGCGATTTATGGTTCGGTCACCGCATCAATGGCTCGAAGAGCAGCAGATTTGGCAGCACTAGAGTCGCAAGTTCAATTGGCTGCGGTGGAGGTGCAACGTACTCGTCAAGTAGCAGCATTAGCACTTACTGAAATCAATCTAGCTCGTCAGGAGCTTAATAGTGCCACAACGCGCCAAGCACGTGCAGCGGCAACCATGCGATTGACTCAAGCTGAGATTGCACACAATATTGCCGTTAAGCAGAGCACAGCAGCCGTAGTAACTCAAACTGCTGCTGAAAATGCACTAAATGCTAGTCGTTCACGCGGAGCAATGTTGCTTGGTTTGGTTGGCGGCCCAATTGGTGCAATCACAATCGGTGTGGCTGCATTAACTGCAGGCTACATGTATCTTCAAAAACGCACAGCAGAAGCAAATGCAAAACTTGAAGAACAAGGCAAGGTAGCTGAGAAGACCAAGGAAGAACTTTTGGCTCTAAAAGGTGTTCAGCTTGATGTTGCTAAAGATGATTTGGCGGCATCATTTGAAGACCAGAACGACAAATTGAATAAGTTGAACTTGTCGTTTAATGGATTTATTCGCACAGTTAAAAACGCGAATGCTGGCAATAAAGAGGTCCGTGAAATCTCAGATCAGGTGCACAAAGGATTGATGTCACAAGCTGATGCTATCGAGAGATTGAACAAACTAAAACTATTAACACCTGAGCAAAAATCCCAAGGTTTGGATTTAATTAAGAGTTACGAGGAGGCTAGGGTAAAAGCCCAGCAAAATGCAGATGCTCAAAAAACTTTAGGTCAGCAGGTTACTTTATCTGGTAATGCTGCATCTAATGCCGTTGGTAAAGTAAATGATAATACCAATGCTATGTATAACAATGCTGATGCAGCGAACGCAGCAGCAGATGCACAGTCTAAGTATATTTCAAACCTGCAAAAGGGTGCCGCACAAACAATTATGACCAACAAGCTAATTGCTAAAGGTTGGGATATTGAGCGTGCAAAAATGGCATCACAAGCAGCCTTTGAAAATGGAGGGAAGGTTTCAGCAAAAGATATTCAGATTATTGACATGAATATTGCTGCAAATAAAAAACTACAAGCCTCTGAGGATGCAATTGCTAATGCTAAAAGAGAGTCAGCCAAAGCATCCAAAGCGACTCTATCTCAGCAAAAAAATGGCGCTAAAGAGACTGAGCGTTTGGCTGAGGAGCAATTCAATCTCAGAGAAAGTATTTACTACAAAAATGCTGATCGAATTTTAAAAATCGAGAAGGATTTGCAGAATGAAATTGCTGATATTCAAAAAGCAAACTTCAGCCCTAAAGATACAGCTGGTTATATTGAAAACGCCAAGTATCGCGCTGAACTAGAGAAGAAACTTTATGTTGCGCAACTTACCGAAAATGTGAGTGCATGGAACCTATCAGAAGAGCGCAAGTTGGAGTTGAAAAAGACAGTTAACAACTTGATGATTCAGCTTGATAGCGACATGAATGATGATTTTAAAAATCAAGCCCTTCAGTCGGCAGAAGATCAATACCAACACGAACTCGGCCTCATCAAACTTGCCAAAGAGCAGCGCATCTTCCAAGCTGAACAGGCGATGTATTCAGAAATGGATGTTATTAGAAAGCGATATGAACTGGAGCGAGAGGAAATCATCAAGACTGCGAATATTTCTGATGGAGAAAAGGCCCGCAGGTTATCTGCATCTCAGTTTAATCAAAAACAAGATGAAAGCGATTTAACAAAATCACTTATGCGCGACTATATGGGTGTAATGGGTTTTGAGGAAAATCCTTTAATCCAGCAATTCGAGGTACTTCAAAAAGCTCGTGAAAATGACTTAATTAACGAAGAGGAGTATCAGAACGCCAAGTTGCAACTACAAGCAAAGTCCACAGCAAGTTATATGGAGGGGATGTTTGGTGGTTTTGCTGAACTGGTGGATGAAAACTCTAAAACATATGCTGTGTTGTTTGCAGCACAGAAGGCTTTTGCTGTAGCACAAGCTATGTTGAATATTCCGCAAGCATACTCAAAAGCATATGATGCGGTTGTTGGCACTCCTTATATTGGTCCATACATAGCTCCAGCAATCGGTGCGGCAGCAGCTGCATTACAGGTTGCTCAAGCAGCAAGTATTAAAAATGTTTCAATGGGGAGTTTTGCCACTGGGGGTTTCACTGGTAGTGGTGGCAAGTTTGATCCAGCGGGCATTGTACATAAAGGCGAGGTGGTTTGGTCGCAAGAAGATATCAAGCGTTGGGGTGGTGTGAACGTGGTTGAGGCAATGCGTACATCACAACCACCTAAAGGGTATTCTGACGGCGGCCTAGTAACCCCTAGAGACACTTACCGTGTCGGCATGGGTACTGTGGATGCGATTGAACGTGGCGCAAACGTGCAAGCAGAAAGGCAGGCTCAGGCGAATGTAAGGGCTGGTGCGGGAGATCAGCAGGCCCAGCAGCTCACAATCATCAATCAGGTTGACCGTGATGACCTTGTAGGTGGGTATATCCGCAGTCCAGTTGGAGGGCAAACAGTACTCAATTTGATTAAAGCGAATCCGTCTGACTTTAAAGCAGCACTGGGTATTGCGTAAGCCCGCTTTTGTGGGCTTCTCCCTATATTGGCGGCTCAGGATAAATAATTTTTAGCTAAATGTATAAAATATAAGTAAATGTATGTATCATTCGCTCTGAATTTTGCTTATATTATTTTCAATGGCTAAGAGATTCCCTGGAATTAATGATGCTTGGACAGCGTTCTTGCTGTGCTTGATTGTGCATATGTCACTACCGTTGCTACCATTGGTGGTTGAGTGGTTAATCACAGGGATATTAACCAAGAGTTCTCTTACTATCACTATTGCTATCTATGCAATGACTATAGGTGCATCTTCAACAAATTCAATTATTGCTATTATTTGTATTGTGATTGGGATTATTTTCTCAATGCTTTATGGCGTAACATTAATCCAAAATACTTATCAGTTCCAAGTTGATACAATGCTGATATCAAAAATTGCTTTAGCAGTGATTGTTATTCCGCATATTATTGAAAGATATAATAGACATGTTGTTGACTTGCAGCCGTTTAAGATTTTAGGTCAAAAGTAAGGGGGATTTATGGAAAATATTCTACTATCTATCGCTCAAAATACTGACCTGCTAGGCATTATTATGTCTATCCTAACAGGCGTGATGATTGGTCTCGCAATTGTGTCAATTTTAACTAGTAGAAGGATGTATAAGAGCCGAAAGCAAGCTGAGGCTTTATACATTGAATCATTACTTAAAAATGAAGAGTTTGTTAGTTACATTACTAGTGCGGATAAAAAAGAACATGTTCTTGAAATTTATCCAAAAAAAAATATGGTTGTTGTAGATGGGGAGGATGTATTTGTTCATGTGTTTGAAACATTAGACAAAAATATTCAGAAGCAAATTGAACCAGCATTGTTTCAGCAAAATACAAGTAGCCGCAGTGCCTACATGAATAAAGTTGTGCATGAGGCTAGAAAAACACTAAATGCAAGACATTCGCATTGCTAAACAGTCAAGTAGATAAAAACCGTCCTTTTGGGCGGTTTTTTAATACCTAAATTTTGAGATCAATATGAAAATCCAAACAACACTTTTTGGCGAATTGATATTGCTCACTGAATGCACGCTGGTCGGATCGTCTGAATCACTGGCATTCAGTACATATATGTTTGAATCACACAACGGCACAGAGCAGCGCACCGCATTGCGTGAAACTGCAGCCCAGTTGCTCAATATCGATTATGTGGCATTAAGAAAAGCCATGGCTCAGAATTTTAATATGCTTTATGGCGGCCTGCGCTTAAAGTGGGCTGTGCCAGTGGACATAGAATGGCAGCGCATACCCGCCGCATCGGGTGATTTTATTGCCTGTAATACTGGAATTTATGATTATCGACCAGATTCGCTTGCATTAATCAAAAAAGGCAATGAGCGTATTGTTGTTGAAATTCAAGAGGTGCGTAGCGATGGACTCAAGCTGTATCAATCGATAGATCTGCAAAATTTTACAATATGCCCACTTCGAGTGGGCTTTTTGTTGGGCGACGTTTCAGCACCGATCAATGCGGTTTGGAGTCAGCCTAAACTGCAATTTCAGGTGCTGGATGCGCCTTATAAAAATGCTCCGGCGCCAGTGCAGTTTCTGGGTCAAGATATATATTTTAAGCGCCTTCTGCTTGAGGGGGATTCACTGAATGTTACTGTGCTGCAGCACCAAACTGTAGTTGATTTTGGCCTTGGCCCGATTGACCAGCACACAAATTGGCTGCATGCAAAATATGGCAAGCCGATGCGCTCATTGATGAAAAATCAACAAGAACTATTTGAATACCGCCAGTTTCTGTTTAGACGGCTCGGCATGTTTAGATCATTCTGGCTTCCGACTTTTGAGCGTAATTTCTATGTAAAAAGCATAGGCAATGTAGCTGCTGTACTGGATGTTGAATCTAACCAGTATTTGGAGTTTGCTGCGCATCGCAAGCATATTGCGATTAAAGCAAATGACATTTGGACTGCACACACAATCACTGCTGCAGTAAAAAATGGTGTTAATACGAGACTGACCATTTCACCAGCTCTGAATAAGCCTGCGGCAAGCATTCAAATGATCTGTTATTTGGGCCTACATCGCCTAAATAACGATTCTACTGATATTCAGTACAAGGGCGGAAATATCACTGAATCTTCAGTTTCAATTTTGGAGATAGAGCCATGATGCAATTTTTTAAGCGAGTGCTGGGCAATGGTCGCGAAACGATTGCCCGACGTGAGCTTTATCTGTTTAAAACCGGTGCTGTGGTTCGTGCTTATACCAATGGTGATGCATTTATTGAACACCTGGGCTATTCATTTGAGCCGCATGTCATCAAGCGTGGTCGGCACAAATCAGGCACAACACTTGAAAAAGAAGTCATGGATATTGAATTTTCTTTACAGTCAGAGCTTGCACAAAATCTCTCACGCTCTGAACTTGAAGAGTTGACGACTGTTGAAATGTTTGCGTATGAGGGCACAACATTCAATCAATTCTGGTCAGGCCGTTTGGTCAAAGTGAAGCCAAATAGTGACGGCATCAAGCTGCAGTTTGAAACTGAATATACAAAAGTGGGCCGCAATGCTGTTACGCGTAAAATTCAGGGGCCGTGTCCGTATCGCGTATTCAGTAATGAGTGTCAACTGAATAAAGATGATTATGCAGTAAAAACTACAATCAAAAGCATTGATAAGTTGAGTGTTGTGCTGCGTGATCTTGAGTCGTACGCAGACAATTACTTCAAGATTGGAATGATTGCAGATCCAACCGGTGTCTTGATCACTATTGATGAAAGCAAGCAGAATTCGCTGATTCTGAAGCGCCGTTATGACAGCTTCTCTAAATATGTGATCGAAGATGTTCAGCTTGCAGCTTTGTTTGCAGCCATTGATGAAAAACAATTGGCTTTTGATACGGCTCAAACTGAATTGATTAACGCACAAGAAGACTTAGTAATCAAAACACAAGCTGAAATTGACGCACAAACCGTAGTTGATAACGCTGGTCCTGATGATCCAAATTATCAAGATTTGATAGATGCGCTAGCACTGGCGCAAGTTGAAAAACTGCAAGCCGAAACGGTAGTTTCAGACAAAACAGCAACGCTTTCTGTGACTGAAACCGAATTACAAGCCACAAAAGATGCAATTCCATATGTAACGCTCTACCCCGGCTGCATGCGCACACCGACAGCCTGCAAGGCCTACGGAAACATGCCAAATTATGGCGGCTTCCCTTTTGTGCCGACCGACAACCCACTTGAGCGGCAGGTGATCTAGCGATGAATTTACTGATTTATGCAGCAGTTGCCATGGTTGTTTCGCTGATTGTCAGCTTTGCGATGATGCGTGGCCAGCAAAACAGAATGTCAGCACAAGATGTGGAGGTTACTACTGCCGAAGAGGGGGTGACCAATAAAGTAGTGCTAGGTACGCGTGATGTGAAGGGTAGTGTGGTGTGGTTTGGTGATCAAAAAAGTCAGGCGATTAAGAAATGAGAATTTATATTCGACATATGCGAGCAGCTGGGTATTGCAGGAAAGAGGGTGTAAAGCCCTTTTTTAATGCCAGAAATTGGGATTGGCAAGACTTTTTAGCAAACGGAATTGAGGCGCAAAAATTGATTGATACAAATGATGCGATGGCTTTAAGAGTCGTAGAGATAGCAAAGGTGGAAGAAAATGAGCAGCGGAAAGAAACAGACAGTTGGGTATAAATATTCTGTCGGATTCCATGCCGTGCTTGCACATGCGGGTGCATATCTGCGCAGAATTTGGGTGGAAGACAAAGAAGCATGGTACGGCGGGGTGGGTAATGAATCTAGTAGAATTTCAAAGCCTTACTTGTTTGGTGGTGATGACTCTGGTGGTGGTGTTGCAGGCAATTTTAACTATTACATCGGCACACCAGATCAAAAGCCTGACCCATATCTTGAGTCGGTTCTAGGTAAGGGGAATGTACCTGCGTACCGTGGCGTTAGTTCTTTTGTTTGGAAGCAGGGTTATATTGGCAATCAAAACTACATGAAGGATTGGAAATACCGCATTTCACATGTTGGCGGCATTAACTCTAATATCACCAATGTTCCTTCAAATTTTGTATTTGCTTTTGACTGCTCAAAATCACTATCAATGCAAGACTTTGTGCGCTTAAAGAATACACTTTCAAGTATTGTTAATACCTTAGTTTTTTTTAAAGAAACTTACTACAACTGTGTTTTAAATGTTCGCATTATCGCATTTGACGCAACTGTGACCTATAAAGATTTTATTGATTTTCAGGTCAGTGATGCGGGTGAATTTGGGGATTTTATTGCATATAAAGACCAGGTGAGTGGCAATTCATTTTCAGAAATGATGATCACAGGGTATTCATTTTTTTCTAAAAACGCAGAAGCGACGCGCAATACATTTGTCATTATTGCAGATGGGAAGGATGTTAGAGCATCGCATACAGCAACAGCGCAGAGCCACTTCAACGCAGTTAAGCATTTTTGTTTATACACTCAGTTTATTGCGAGCGCCAACAATGCTGATTTACCGCACCATATTGCTTTGTCAAGTTTAGACAATACACCGGAAGACAATTGGGTGCGTGAAGATGTCAAGCTAGGTGGCGGATTGTTGTGTCCGTGGATTTGGACTGATGATGGGTCTACATTAATTAATGAAGAAGCGTGGTTTGGTATTCGCACTGGTGAACCAGATATGAATCCAGCTGACATGTTATGGCTCTGCATCACAAATGCCCAGTGGGGATTAGGTCAACCTGAATCAATGCTTGATAAAGATTCATTCCTTGAAGCTTGGCGTGTCTTAAAAATTGAAGACATGTATATGAGCATTGTTTTTGATGATGAGGGGCAGATTCAAAACATTATTAATCTAATTTGCGAGCATATTGATGCGTCTTGTTTTGTTGATAAGAAGACAAATAAATGGACGCTAAAACTGATTCGCGATGACTATGAAGCAGAATCTTTGGTTGTGCTAGATGAGTCCAATGTGCGTTCAATTTCAGATTATGAAATTCGTACTGCAGCAGAGCAGGTCAATCAAGTCACTGTGACATACTGGAATAAAGAAACCGGTAAAAATGCGACATCAACCGCACAAGATCCCGCGCGTATTGCGCAAAACGGTTTAGTGAATAAGCCTGTTGAATACGATGGCTTTACCAATGCAGCCACCGCATATCGTGCGGCAGAGCGTGATTTGCATGCGCTTTCTAGCCCACTGAAATTAGTTACTTTGAATGAAGTGCATCCTGATTTTGGCCGCAAGCTGTCTGTTGGTGATGCTTTTACTTGGAACTGGAGTGCGCATGGCGTTACTGGTGCGGTTATGCGTGTTAAGTCTATTGATTATGGGGATGCGCATGATCTCAGTGTAAAAATTGAAGCGATCGAGGATGTATTCAGCACGCCGATGAACTCGGTAGCACCATATGTGCCACCTGTAGAAAACCCTGCAATTCAGCCACCGCAAGACAATCCAACTGTCCGTGTGATTGAGCTGCCGTATTTTGATGCTGTGCAATTAGCAAGCGAGTCAGAAGTGAATGCGGAGCTTGCTGCTGATCCAACGCTTTCAAAAGTTGCTGTGATTGCGGCGCGGCATCAGCGCAATTCAATTAATGCGGATGTGCAAACTGGGCAGGGAAGCTATAGCACAAAAGCAACATTGGACTATTGTCCATCTGCGCTTTTAAGTGCCGGTATTGACCGCATGCAGACTGTACTTTCAATTAAAGACGGCACAGATCTTGATTTGATTGAACTAAATGAATGGTTGTTACTTGATGACGAAAAGCTTGCTGTTACCGCAATTGATCTTATCGCAAATACAGTCACGGTGAAACGCGGCGTGCTTGGCACTGTTCCTGCGCTACATGCAGCAGAGGCGCGGCTGTATTTCTGCGATCAATGGCTTGCGGTAGACAATACGGACTACTACGCAGGTGAAATCGTGAATGCGAAAGTACTGACAAATACCAGCTCTGCGCAGCTTTCGGCTGCGTTGGCCACTGCTCATTTAATTACGCTAAACGGTGAAGCATATCGCCCATATCCGCCGGCGAACGTGAAAATCAATGGTGAGTATTATCCAGCTGAAATTGAAACAGACTTGGTTTTAACTTGGGTAGATCGCAACCGCTTACAGCAAACTGGTGGTGAAATCCTTGGTTGGGTTGATTGCGGTGTTCAAATTGAGCCAAATACACAAACGCATCTTACTTTGACGCAATTTGATGAAAATAATGTGGAATTAGCGACAACTAACGCAAATGTTACAGGCACCACAGGCTACACAATGCCGATTTCATCAATGCAAGCAGATGTGCGGTCAATTGAGATCACGCTGAAAACCGTGCGAGATGGATATGAATGCATTAATGCCATTGTACACACGGTCGAATTAAGTACTTTTTTTAGTGCGCCATACGACATAGTATTTACAGTGAGAAGAACATGAGTGTAGAAGTTGAATTTAATTATGTGATAGATGGTTTATTTCATTCAGTGAATTATTATCGTTCTGAAGCACCGATGAATTTATCAGCTATGCCTCCAGCGGTTGCGACCAACATAACAGGTTTTTCATATGTAGATAACACTGTAGAAAATGAGAAGCTTTATTATGTTAGATTTGGTGCTGTAAGTGCGGGTATTGAAAAAATCAGTAGTGAGATCCAAGTCAGTACGAGTACGTGGGTTGAGTATGCAGTCACTTACTTAGAACTAAAAAATGATGTTATTGACCGAGGCTTGCTCCCACAAATACATACACCAAGTAACGTAAATTTTTTGGAAGATGCGGCCGTATTTAACGGGGTAAGTTCGGCTATTTCTAGTGCAGCAAATTCAAACTTTGGTTTCGGAACTGGTGATTTCTGTATAGAGTTTGCTTATAAAATTCCATCATCAGTTACAACGGGTAGAGTGTTTGTTGATTTAGCAAAACCAACAAGTTTGTTTGGCACGTTGTTTATCTATCCAACTGCTGTTTATTTTAGACTTGGAGATACATGGATTAACACTAACACTCCGGTAAACAACAATAACTCATGGCATCACTTAGCAATGTCAAGAAGTGGGGCAAACTTAAGACTTTTTATAGATGGTACTTTGGTGAAAACATGGCCGATAGGTTCAACGAACTTTGGCTCAAATCAACCTCTATTTATTGGTAAAAACTGGGAAAATAATGTGTACGCAAGTGGATCTATTCGTAAAGTTCGAATAACAAAAGGTAAACCAGTGTATAACAGCAACTTCCAAATTACTTATCAGGTCTAATCAACGGCACCTTCGGGTGCTTTTTTTTATGCCAAAAATTAGGGGAATTTAATGGACGACTTTTCTAAACAAGTCGCTGAATCAGTAAGCCCTTTTTATACAGCCATTGCATCGTTCGTGATGGCTTTTTTAATGGCTTTATTTCGTACCGCTAAGAAACGAGGGCAGGCCGATTGGCTTGAAGCGTTTATGTGTGGATTTTTTGCAGTAGGCTTTTGGTCGCTGACAACATGGCTAGGCTTTCCTGAAATCATTTCAGTGGGTTTTGCATCAGTTGTTGGCTACAAAGGCACGCATTTCGTAAGTAAGAAAATTGATAAGGTGAGCGATGAAACTAATTGATAACTGGAAGCAGGCTTGGAAACTTAAGTCAGTACAAGTGGGCGCATTAAGCGCCTTTTTTTATGCCCTGATTTTATTCTCAGAGCAATTTTTAAATATCTGGAATGTCATTCCACAGGAACTAAAAAACAAGGTTCCTGAAAACATTGCAGAGTGGGTTGGCATCTTTATTGGTGTGGCCACAGTGCTTGCACGTCTGAAAAAGCAGCCTGAGCTACATGATGTAAATCAATTTGTGACAATTACTGCAGGGCATAGCAATGCAGATCCGGGTGCTGTCAGCGGCAAATATAAAGAAGCTGAATTGGTGCGTCAGTTTCGAAATGCTGTCGCTCACTATCTTGCAGCTGCAGGTCTGTCTTATAAAACCGATGGCGCAGGAACAATTAATCTCCCGCTTACAAATGCTATCGCATTGGCGAAAGGCGCATCGATCGCAATTGAATTCCATATGAATGCTGCGGCATCGAAACAAGCAAATGGTATTGAGACAATTGCACTTCCCAAAGATAAAATCTTGGCTCAAAAATTATCTAAAGCTGTGGCCAATGTATTTGGATCTCGGTTGCGTGGACAGGATGGTTGGATTGATCAATCAGAGTCAGCTCGCGGCAAACTTGGATTTATCAATGCTGGTGGTTTGATTGTAGAGCTTGGTTTTATTTCCAATGAAGACGAACTTGCCCGATTCAATGCGCGTTACTGGTTGGCTGCTAAGGCTGTGGCCAAAGTGCTGATCGATTATGAAAAGCGCAATTAAGGCTTTAACGCTGTGCATCCTACTATCAGGCTGCACAGCTCATTCTATTACGACGAATGTGAATGTGGGGATATGTGTGAAGGCTCTTTAAGGATGTCATCGCGGGGCAAAAGTGTAAGCAAAAGGAAGATTTTCTGTTCCTATATAAACATTAGGTAATTCTGAAATTTTATCGCATATAGTTGTATTGCTTTTATTGTCTTCGATCCACCTCTCTACAGCACCTATCATGTTCTGGCAAAAATTATCCACATCCAATGTTACCTTGTGATCATTTCGAGAAACCTGAGATATCAATGTACCTTTCATAAAACTAACAGAGGGCGCAGCTTTCTCAATTCCCTGAAGAATTCGTTGATGACTTGTTAAATTTGTGCCTTGATGCAAAAAAGAACATCGTGCTGCATAGCACTCTTTGGCGCTAAAAAGAACTTTTTCCTCACTCCATTCATCAGCAGGAATAGTATATTTCTGAGATAAATACCTATTAAACTAATCGCAATATTTATCTCCATTTGTTTTATTGTTTTGAGCCTCTATTGAGGAACAGATATCGGGTAAAGTAAGGGCCATAGCAATAGCTCCAAAATAGTTATTGGTGACCAAAGAAAGCCTTATTGAATCTAGATACTGTTGCATATTCACACTCTTATCAAAGTCATATTGAAATCACTGTTCAACATCAAAGCCCACCCGGATTCCTTCCTAAAAATCCTTCCATTCTTTATCGTGTGCTCTATGTAAAAGTAGGTCCATGTTTTCATTTTTCCATCCATTCTTTTTATTTCAAGATGAGTGATATAATAAGCATAAACAAGAAGTTGTTAGCTGTGGATAACTTTAGGATTACGCCAGTTTTTCGCCAGTTATTTATAAGTATTTGTTTTTAGACAATAAAAAGCCCCATGGTTAGGGGCTAGTCGTATCACTCGCGTGATACTCATATAAGGCTCATCTCATACTGCGTGTATTAAAACATAAAATTGAAAAAATTGCTGAGTAAATTGGCAGAGAATCCGGCTTGTTTCCGGAAAAACCGATCGTGATGCATTGTCAAGAAATCTGCTCATTTCACTAAAATCATATAGTGAGAATTTGACAGATAAAAAATTGAATAAAGATGGCTTTATAGATTAGACCGCATAAATAGGGCAATTGAGTGCTGCATTCAATTGCCCTTAAATTTTAAAGTCATCTTATAGATTAGATCTATATTGGCTCATTACTCAATCATCATAAGGTCAGCACTGCTGGCAGATTTTAATTGTCGTAGCGCAAAAATAGAGCGTGTATGGCGTATACCTTTCATAGAATATAAGTTTTTACGCAAAAAACGCTCATAGTGTTCAGCATTTTTAACCGCCACTTTCACCAAATAATCATAATCGCCAGTGACTAAATGTGCCTCTACCACTTCTGGCATATTGGCTAAAGTTTCACTAAATTGATCTAAAATTTCATCATCGTGACGTTCTAATGTGATTTCAATAAAGAATAATTCATTGATCCCAATCGATTTTGGATTGATATTGGCTGTATAGCCGTCGATAATTTTTAAATTTTCTAGACGCTTTAAGCGTGTCCAACACGGCGAAGAGGAGAGACCAACACGTTCAGAAAGCTGGGCTATGGTGAGTCGTCCATCTTCTCTTAATGCGGATAATATTAAGCGATCAATTCTGTCGAGGTTGTGTCGTGCTTCACTCATGCCAAAATAGAATATAATTGAGAAAAAATAGTTATATCATTTTTTGCAATGGTCGGCTGAAGAAAATAAGCACACTTGGACTTTCAGTGCAGATTTTAAAGATAGAAAAATAAATTATGTAAGGTGTTAGGTAGTGTGATTGAATCTATAAGTAGAAAATCTTGTGCAGACCATAAAAAGACCACTCAGCCGGATTACTGACTGAGTGGCAAAACTTAAGCGTGTAACTGTTGTTCAATGATCGGCCATAAGTTTTGATGTGATGATTTAAACATCAACATATGTCCGATGGCTTTATGACCTGTTTCTTTCGGTTTTAACTCAATCATTTGAGTCGAAGCATTCGGGTATAAGCGCAGCAAGTCTTTGACATTGGCTTCCGTGGCGATTTCGTCATCAGAGCTCCATACGGCAGTGATCGGGCAGCTCACTTGTTGATGAAAATCATGCTGAACAGTTTTGCCTAAGGCATTGATGACATAACCAGGTTTGCTACAAAATTCAGCCCATTCACGAGCTACATCTTTTGGCAAATTTTCACCCATGCCAATTGCATTGGTCGGGCCATAGCCAATGGTATAGCGTGCAATCGGGAAGATCACATTAAACATCACTGGAGCTAAAAGCTTGGTGCGACCTTTAAGATCTTTGATATGACCTGTAGAGCCAGAAACAGCAACCACTTTGGCAACTTTGTCATAATTTGGCACGATGCCTAATAGTTGTCCGCCTGCGCTATGACCGAGTAATATGACTTTAGGCGCCTGCGTTTTACTGATCAAAGCGTCGATTGCCGCTTGGATATCTAGCTCCCCCCATTGCACAATACTTGCTGTCGATTGTTTTAAAGGGCTGTGTAGCGACTCACCAATACCACGAAAATCAAAAACTAAAACGTCATAGCCTTGTTGGCTTAACCATGTTGCATAACTATTATAAAATTGCTTGGTAATGCCTGTGGCTGGACAAATCAACACAGGTAAAGCCTGTTTTAGCTCTGTCTGGTGTGGATAAAAGCGCGCACTCAGTGGATAGCCGTCTTGGCAATGAATCGTGAGTTTTTCAGATGATGACATGATTCAAACTTTATGGATGTATTCCGATGTCACTAATTTAAACAAGTTCCAAAAAGAAACTTGAAAAGAGTATGACTCTAAAGTCATGTCATAATAGGTTAGAAGTAAGTATTATTGGAGAAGAAATACAGATAAAAATAATGCGTATAATTGAACAATGGATTTGAATTAAAAATGGATATATTTCAACTTTCAAGTGCAGTAAAAATTGCGATAGTTTTTAGTGGGATTTATTTATGGGTAGGTATGCTCACGGGGGTGTGGAAATATGCACAAATAAGACATTCTGAACTAGCACGTGCGCATTATTATGTCGATATAGCACATCGGAGCAGTTTGTTATACGCCCCAGCGACACTCATTTTGGCGGTATTGGCCTATTTTTCAGCACTTCCACATACACTCAATTTACTGTTTGTAATCATCAATCTGTTCTTTTTTAGCTTTTCGATTTTAAGTTATGTACTGCATGGCTATTTAGCCGATACCACCAATCAATTTAAAGTGCCACACGTCTTAGGCAAATGGCATTTGCCTAAATGGATGATGAGTATGGCAATGCTTGGATTGGTGATTGGTGAGTTAATTGCAACACTCGGATTGCTCTTTGGAGTCATCGTTAAATTTTGGTTTTAAGCAAAGTAGTATCAATCATAAATAGTACCAATTAGATTGGAGGCTAATCAGGAGATAAAAGCTTTTAAAGTGCAGGCGATTGTTCGGTAGAAGAATTTATATAAACAAAATTTTAAGTTCTGCAGAATTGAAAATTTATGAGAAAAGGCTGATGATTTTCTGGTTATTTTAGGGATTATTTTTATTGTTATTTAAAATGGATTGAATGATCGAGAAGGTAGGGGTGGCATCTTTTCTTTTTTCAAGATGGATGATGCCTCATCCATCTTCTAACTTAAAATTCTGTTGATTTTTGCTTTCGATATTTGTGGTCAATGACTGCCCATAAATAAAAGGCTACAGAGACAATAAGCGCATAAGCAAAATATTCAGGTCTTAAATTTCCTTGTATTAAGCCTTGAATAAGTAGTGTCAGCATGAGAGCAATAGTGGTGCTTGTATAGGTCACCATGTTCTTATTTGCCTTCAGAGCGTTAATGAAGAATTGCTTTTTGAAATGTACTGATAACATCTCCACCCCTCCTTGTTGTTGTTTAGCCAAAACCCATGATTTTGGTCAGGTTTGAACTACTGTTGTACTTCGAAACTAGAAGTATTTCAATAGTAAATGTCATTATTTTGTCATAAAACTATGTTAGATCATCGTATAAGAATAATCATTTTATTCATATACTAAATATTATGAATCTAAAGGTGTTGACTGGTGAGTAAAATGGTCGATGCATAATATCTATGTATGAATAAGCAATATATATACCAACACGGGTATATCGGCTTTATGACACGAAACCGCCTAGCTTACAGTCTGAATCGAGCTTAATCATGGAGTTTGTGTACGGTGTATTTTGCAGAAAGTATTTGTATTTTAACTATTATTATATTTTGTAGCCAAAGGGCTGGCTTTTTTTCTCATCATGAAAATAAAACTTTATTTAAAAGTTCAATGACTTAGGATTATTGCGCTGTAGTAGGACAAATAAATGTCAGTTTGGGTAAAACTCGACAATTATTGGTCACAGGTAAAATCGTCATTCGGGTAAAACTCCGATTTTAGACAGGTCAAAAAAGGTTATTTTTTAACTTTGTCAATTACAGCAGCAATAATCAGCACAATCGTAGAAGGGATCAGCCATGCTAAATTTTGTTGAGCAAGCGGTAGATTGGCAATAAAGCTTGGAAGTGCATCTTCGAAACCAGCCACTTTTAAACCATCAAAAATACCGAAAATAAACGCACATGCGGTAACAGGCGCAATAACTCTTGATGGTGAAATAAACCATTTAGAGCAGAAGCTAAGTAGGATAACTGCAATCGCAGGTGGATAAATCTCACTTAGAACAGGCACTGAAACTGCAATGAGTTTGGTTAAACCTAAGTTTGAAATCAGCAGTGAGAAACCAACTAAAATGAACACAAAAACTTTGTATGGAATTTTAGTCAATTCTGAGAAATATTCAGCACATGCGCAGGTCAAGCCAATCGCGGTAACCATACATGCAACAAAGATCATTGCAGATAGGAAATAAGCGCCCATATCACCAAATGCATGTTGTACATATGCATGCAGGATCACTGCACCATTTGTTGCATTTGGAGCAATATCATGGCTGCCCATACCGAGTTTGAACAAGCTGATATAAACCAGTGTAAGTCCAATACCTGAAATAATACTGGCAATGACAGCATACTTGGTGACGAGCTTACTATCCGTTACACCACGTGAAGTAATGGCTTTTACGATCACGATACCAAAAACTAAAGCACCTAAAGTATCCATGGTTAAATAACCATTGACCACACCTTCAGAAACTGGTGCAGCCACGTAGTTACCAATTGCAGGCGGAATTACACCAGCAGGGATAAAGAACGCAGAGATACCCAGTACAATGAGACCTAAGATCTTGAGCGGTGAAAGGAAATAACCCACAGTATCCAAAATTTTGTTTGGATAAAGTGAAACAATGGTCACTAATGCAAAATAAATCACGCTATAAAACAGCAGACTGTTTGCGCTGTTACCAAAATAAGAAGAGAAACCAATTTCATAAGAAACGGTAGCTGTACGAGGTGTTGCAAATAAAGGTCCAACAGCTAAGTAACACGCGACAGTAAGGATAATGCTGGCTGCTTTACCCAGAGGTGAACTTAAAACTTGAATAGAACCTTCTACACGCGACAAAGCAATAATCGTGATGACAGGTAGGCCAACTGCGGTGATTAAGAAACCAAATGCAGCTAACCAAACATGTTCACCCGCTTGCTGTGCGACAATTGGTGGGAAAATAATGTTACCTGCACCAATAAACAGTGCAAAGGTCATAAAACCTAAGGCAACAATATCCCGTGTACGAAGACTTGTCATAAAGGGGAGATGAACTGTGAAAAAAGGCAATTTTAGTGCAATTAAGCTCGTTTTTGGAGCAAAATTTATAAATCGTATAGATAGTTTTTATAATACGAATCATGAATATATTGACAGATAAAATAATGTTTTATTTATATTTATGATAAATAAAAGAAATTTATTGTATATAAAATTTTTATAGGAATAAGTTTAGCTATTAAGATTTATCAGATATAAATCAATTGTTCTAATTTTCAGCACTAAATAGGATGCTATAAGCCGAATAAATGCAGAAATATTGGCTGAATAAAACAAAAAAAATCTAAAAGGTCTATAATTCGGTGTATTCAAATTTGAGGATATTCAGATGAAAGCTTCCAAAATCACGATTAAAACCGAGCAAGATATTGAAAAATTACGCATTTCAGGTCGTTTAGCTGCTCAGGTTTTAGAGATGATCGGGGAGTATGTCAAGCCGGGCGTGACGACTGAATATTTGGACGATATCTGTAATGATTTTATCATCAATACACTTAAAGTGATTCCTGCCAATGTTGGCTACTATGGCTATACCAAAACCACCTGTATTTCACCGAATGAAGTGGTTTGTCATGGTATTCCTTCGAAAGAAACCGTATTGAAAGATGGCGACATTATCAATATTGATGTCGCCATCATTAAAGATGGTTATTTTGGTGATACCAGTCGTATGTACTATGTGGGTGAAGTTTCACCTGCGGCTAAAAAGTTAGTCGAAACTACCTACGAGGCCATGGTTGCTGGGATTCATGCAGTTAAACCGGGAGCAACATTGGGAGATGTAGGTTATGCCATTCAACAAGTTGCTCATCGTGAAGGCTACAGCATTGTACGTGAATACTGTGGTCATGGGATTGGTAAGGTTTATCATGAGCAACCGAGCGTTTTACACTATGGTCAACCGGGTCAAGGTGTAATTCTAAAAAAAGGCATGGTCTTTACCATTGAGCCGATGATCAACAGCGGTAAAGCGCGAACTAAAGAATTAAAAGACGGCTGGACAGTGATTACTGCAGACCGCTCTTTATCTGCACAGTGGGAGCATATGGTGGTTGTAACCGATAGTGGTTTTGAGTTGCTATCTCCATGGCCAGAAGGTACAGGTACATATCCTGCAATCTAAGCTAAATCGCGAATTTAATCCTGAATCTGCTGTATCTAAAGGATTGAAGTTAAATTAAATTGTACAAGTGTATATTTTTTGACTTTAGTCTAATAAGTTGTAGTGTGTATGAGCGTTATAGGTTTTAAGACTAAGAGGTTTTCTCTATAGCTTAATTTATAAGGTTTTGCTTATAACTCTGAAAATCAGTTAGAGCTATTAACGATTTAATAAAGATGTATTTTATTTATATAATATGATTACAGATTCTGCTGTAGTTTCTTAGTTTTTAAGTTTTCGCTTACCCATCACATGGGTAAGCTTTTTTTTGCCTAAAATTTAGCGTGTTCATGTTGGCTGAGTTTTTCAACTAAATAATCAATGAAAACACGTACAGCCGGTAATAAGCCACGACGAGATGGATATACAGCATGGAAAATACCATGTGCAGCTTTCCATTCAGGTAATACATGAACCAAAGCACCTGATTTCACATGATCGGACACAATACTGTCGGGTAATAACACCACGCCACAATCTTGGCAGGCTAGTGCAGCTAACATCGATAGGTCAGAGCCCATTACCGTTGGGTTGACTTTAATTTTTTTCTGATGCTGCTGTGCATCGGTCACAATAATATGTTGATCGAGATGCTCATCCGCCATACTTAATATTTGATGTTGTGATAAGTCTTCGGGCTGTTTGAGTTCACCAAATTTATTCAGATAGGCCTGACTGGCAAATAAGTGCTGCTCAATCGTTTCAAATTTACGAATGACTAAATTCGGGTCATCGTCTAGATTTGAACGTACACGCAGCGCAAGGTCGAAGCCTTCATTAATGATATCTACGCGGCGATTGGTCACCATCATTTGCACTTTAATTTCTGGGTACTGCTTTAAAAATTCAGGCAAAATTTTGGTCATTTCATTTTGCGCGATGGAAACAGGTAAGCTGACTTTAATTAAGCCGCGCGGCTGTGTGCTGAGATGATCAACCAAATCGTGTGCGGCTTGAGCGGCATTCATCATGACTTGTGCATGGCGATAGATATTCATACCAATATCTGTAACAGCAAAATGTCGTGAGCTACGTTGAATCAGGCGGACACCTAAACGTTCTTCTAAGTTATAGACCCGACGACTTAGTTTTGATTTTGGAATATCAGTTGCACGTTCTGCTGCACTAAAACCACCATGTTCGACCACTTGGGCAAAACAATAAAAATCATCTAGATCACTCAGCACTGTTCTTATTCCATATTTGCAACGATTTTGCTAATTAACTTGAATTGTTTCATGAAGTCAATCACGTTTTGTAGTTTTTCATGTGAGAAGTTTGAGCAAAATTGCCAAGACTAAAGTCGGGTTAACCTTGTAATCGTTTCACATTAGCATGACCAAACAATAAATGTGGTGTATACATCTTTTAAATAACCGAATTTGAAGGATGTGATTTGAGTGTCGTCCTGATATATTCAAATAAAAGACCATTATGAAAGAAATTCGACATTAAAGGACAATGTCATGGAATTAAGACATTTACGTTACTTTGTCGCCGTTGTAGAAGAACAGAGTTTTACGAAGGCTGCTGAAAAGCTATTTATTGCTCAACCTCCTTTAAGTCGTCAAATTCAAAATTTAGAAGAAGAGTTGGGTGCACAGCTTTTTGAGCGTGGCAGCCGTCCTTTGAGAACCACCACCATTGGCCGTTTCTTTTATCAGCAAGCCGTGAAATTACTTTCCAATGCAGAAGAAATTAAGCTCATTACGCAGCGGGCCAGTGCTACTGAACGCACGATTAATATCGGTTATGGCGGTTCGCTACTCTGTGGTTTATTACCTCGAATTGTTTATTTGTTCCGTCAGCAATATCCACACTTAAATGTAAATTTAATTGAACTGAGTGCAGTCGATCAGATTCAGGCATTAAAAGAAGGTCGGGTTGATGCATGTTTTAGCCGAGTTCGAGTGTCGGATCAGGCGGTTAAACGTGTGCTATTGCGTGAAGAGCCTCTGATTGTTGCGGTGCATTCAAGCCATCCTTTATCTTCACAGCAGCAGATTGCATTAAATAATCTCAAAGATGAGCAGATTTTTATCTATCCAGCAACGGATGGTCAAAGTTATGCAACGCTGATCAAGTCTTTATTTTTAGAATATGGGATGGAGCCGAAACGCTTCAATACTCAAGCAGATTTGCAGCAATCACTGGGTATGGTCGCTGCGGGCGAAGGCATTTGTATTGTTCCTGAATCTGTCCAAATTATGCAGTTTAGGCATGTGAATTATGTGAAATTATCGGACAGTGCCGCCATTAGCCAAATTTATTTGATTGTGCGGAATGATGATGAAGGCGAATTGGCGCGTCCTTTATTTGACTGCGTCTACCAAGTGTATGATTTGGAAGCAATTGAATACGATCGTCGGGTTTTCTAACACTTGTTTTAACATTAAAAACAATTTGATTTTGAAATTAATTTTTAAGTTACCTATTAAGTAAAACATCCTGTATATAAAAAAATAGGTTCAATCTTGAAAAGTAATGAGCCTATTTTTTTATTCAGTCTTATTAGAGCGCTTGTTTTAAGAACTTGGTGATTTCACGGCTAAATTTGACCGGTTCACTGAGTAATGGCGTGTGTCCCGATTTTTTAAAAATAATCTGCTCTGCATTGGCTAGACTGTCAGCAATAATTTTTTGACCTTGAGCAGGGTAGAGGATCGATTTTGCCCCTGTGAAAAAAGTTGTTGGTGCGGTGAGTGCTGCAATGGCTTCACGATAATCTTCAGTATGGTTCAGATAATTTTGAATATACCAATATAAATAGGCCACACTTTGTGAGGGTAACATCAGCTTCTGTAACGTCGGTTGTTGGTATGCAAAACGGAAAGCGGATAATGCATATGGATTGCTATTTTGTAAGTCTATGAACCTTAACCAAGCGTCGACTAGACCTTGACGGTCATGTTTATTCATCTGCTGTGCAAATGGCACAGAGAGGTTGGTTGCAAGTACCTTCGAGATGTCTTCTAAAATACTTAAAAACTCAGTGTGACGTTTGCCATATAAACCAAATTGCCAATCTGCATCTACTCGTATTTTAGGGGTTTGATCGATGTGTAAATAACGTTTAATTTTTTCAGCAAACTGACCGTATTTTAAACCGTGCATGGTGGTCGTTGCCCCCATGGAGTAAGCAATCACCGTGATTTTATCGTAACCAAGTTGGGAAACTAAGCTGTCAATATCTCGCCAATGGCTTGAAATGGTGTCCATATTTGGAATTTGACAATGTTTAGAGCCGCCAAATCCACGCCAGTCTGGAATGATAAATTTAAAATGCTTTCGGTGTTGATATAGAAAAGGGTGCCATTGCCAACTTTGCATGCCCAGTCCAGATAAAACCAGAATGGGTTCTCCTTGACCATATTCACGAACATACAGTTGTTGCTGATCGGGCATTGTATAGTGTGGCATGCGGCTTCCTATTTATTTTTTTGTTTTAGCGATTAAATTTATGCAATTGTGGAATGATGGTTTCGAGCCATTTGATCCAACCGATTTCCAAATCTATCCCAAGCTGTAAAATCATTTTATGAATGTACAAAGTACGGTCTTCATCATGCGCATGTGCAAAGTCTTTTGCAAAAATAGACTGGTACACTTTTAGTTTTTCTTTGTGAATGTCTAGATGGCGCTCTAATTCGGGTAATACGCCATTTGTACCCAGCTGAGCTTCTGCACGTAAACGAACCATCAACTCTTCACGTAATTGAGCCGGAGGGCTTTGCTCAACCATCCAATTGGCTAATTCAACACGTCCAAGCTGTTCAACTTGGTAGGTTTTTTTACGGGTTGTACTGTGCTCATCTTCAATGGTGCTGATCCAGCCTTTTTGCAGCATGCCATTGAGTTCACGGTAGATTTGCTGATGTGTTGCATTCCAAAAAAAGCCCATAGAGCGGTCAAAACGGCGTGCAAGGTCAATTCCTGTACTCGGTTTTTCAAGTAAGCTCGTGAGTAAAACATGGGCTAAAGACATATATGGCTCAGTCAAAATAGTTTTGTACTTTTTATTATGCAACATGTTGCATAAAAATCAAATCTCGCATATAAATTAGTGCAACAAGTTGCAAAAATATTGTATACGTAGATGAAAAGAGAAAGCTCGTATACAAGTGAAGATAAAAATAGCCAGCTTTTCAGCACGCTAAGGAGAAAAAATGTCAAATTATCCAAATTTATTGGCACCACTAGATTTAGGTTTTACAACGCTAAAGAACCGTGTATTGATGGGTTCTATGCATATCGGCCTTGAAGAAGCACCGGGTGGCTATGAACGCATGGCAGCTTTTTACGCTGAGCGTGCGAAAGGTGGTGTAGGTCTGATTGTAACTGGTGGTATTTCTCCCAATGATGATGGTGTGACATTTGCTGGTGGTTCAAAATTAGACTCTTTAGAAGAAGCAGAAAAACATAAAGTGATTACGCAGGCGGTACATGATGCTGGCGGTAAAATTGCGATGCAGATTTTGCATACAGGTCGTTACTCGTATCAGGCCAATAATGTTGCACCTTCATCTATTCAAGCACCAATTAACCCAGTAAAACCGCAAGCTTTAAGCACAGCAGACGTCGAACGCACAATCAATGATTTTGCCAAATGTGCTCAGTTAGCACAGACAGCGGGTTATGATGGTGTAGAGGTCATGGGGTCAGAAGGTTATTTAATTAATGAGTTTATTGCTGCACGTACCAACCACCGTGATGATGAATGGGGTGGCAGTTATGAAAACCGGATTCGTTTTCCAATTGAGATCGTGCGTCGTACGCGTGAATTAGTCGGTGAAAATTTTATTATTATTTACCGTCTTTCTATGTTGGATTTGGTTGAAGGCGGTTCGACTTTCGAAGAAGTTGTGCAACTTGCAAAAGCGATTGAAAAAGCCGGTGCAACCATTATCAATACCGGTATTGGTTGGCACGAAGCACGTATTCCGACCATTGCAACCAAAGTGCCACGTGCTGCATTTACATGGGTGACCAAGAAATTAAAAGGTATAGTGAATGTTCCTTTAATCACCTCAAACCGTATCAATACCCCTGAAATGGCTGAGCACGTACTTGCTTCGGGTGATGCAGATATGGTGTCCATGGCACGTCCAATGCTGGCTGACCCACGTTTTGTGGAAAAAGCAGAACAAGGTCGTAGTGATGAAATTAATACCTGTATTGGTTGTAACCAAGCCTGCCTAGATCATATTTTTTCGATGAAAATTGCAACATGTTTGGTTAACCCTCAAGCTTGCTATGAAACTGAACTGATTTTTAAAGAATCTGCACAGGTGAAAAATATTGCTGTGATTGGTGCGGGACCTGCGGGTTTAAGCTTTGCAACTTATGCTGCAGAGCGTGGTCATAACATAACTATTTTTGAAGCATCGAGCCAAATTGGTGGGCAGTTCAATATCGCGAAAACGATTCCTGGTAAAGAAGAGTTTTATGAAACGCTGCGTTATTTCAAACGCAAAATAGAACTATTGCCTCAGATTAAATTGGTACTGAACCATACGGCAACGTATGAAGAATTAGCTCAGTCTGATTTTGATGACATCGTGGTGGCGACGGGTGTAACGCCGCGTCAGTTAGATATAGATGGTATTGATCATCCAAAAGTATTGAGTTATTTACAGGTTTTACGTGAACGTCAACCTGTGGGCAAACGTGTAGCGATCATTGGTGCAGGCGGTATTGGTTTCGATACGGCTGAATATTTAACGCATGAAGGTGAAAGCGGTAGCCTCAATCCTGAGAAATTTTATGATGAATGGGGTATTGATACCACTTATGCGCAAGTCGGTGGCTTGAAACATCCAGACGTCGAAGAATCGCCGCGTGAAGTGTATTTATTGCAACGTAAGGCTAAATCGGTTGGTGCTGGCTTAGGTAAAACCACGGGTTGGATTCACCGTACAGGTTTGAAACACCGCGATGTGAAAATGATTGCGGGTGCAAGCTACGACAAAATTGATGATCAAGGTTTGCATATTACCGTTGATGGTCAATCACGTATTTTAGATGTTGATCATGTGGTGATTTGTGCAGGTCAGGAATCCTATACCGCGATGTATGAACAGCTACAAGCAGATGGCAAAAATGTGCATTTGATTGGAGGTGCGAAAGAAGCCGGTGAGTTGGATGCTAAACGTGCCATTCGTCAAGGTGCAGATTTGGCTGCGGTGATTTAATCAGCCTCATACTAAACCACGACAACTTCATTCAATTTAATATGCAGTTGTCGTGCTTCCTCTCCATTTGGGAGAGGAGTTTGAGGAAAGGGAAATGATTCATCAAAAAAAAGGACATAAACATGACTATTGAAACAACAAAAAAATCTGTTGCACGTTGGCACGAAATGCTTAACACACGGGATATGAATATTTTAAATGAACTCTTGGCAGAAGATGTGGTGTTTCGTTCACCTGTCGCGTTTAACCCATATCCAGGTAAGCCTGTAGTAACTTTTATTTTGACCAATGTGATTCAAATTTTTGAAAATTTTACCTATCACCGTGAGTTCTATACAGAAGATGGCTTGAACGTAGTTCTTGAGTTTTCTGCCAATGTTGGCGAGAAAAAGTTAAAGGGATCGACATGATTCAGTTTAATGAACAAGGTCAGATGATTGATTTTGAAGTCATGCTTCGTCCAAAAAGTGGCTTAGAAGCATTGGCTGCAAAAATGGGTGAGCGCATTATGCAATATCAGCCTTAAATCTGCTGATTTTAAATGCTCATCACAGAATGATAAAAAGCATGATGGATATTGTCATGCTTTTTGCTTTTGAGGCTTAAGCAAACAAATATTGCTAGCGAGATATGGTTTTGTAGATACGTTTTTTTTAATGGGCATTGTTAGTCAAAGTGAAAAGATTGGAATAATTTGCTGTGGTGCGAAGCGAGGTGAAGGTAAGGTCAATGAATAATGTGATGCATAAAGGGCGTCAGGCTCTTTTAAATTTTGTAGATCATGCAATCGGTGCAGAATTACCACAGCTTTATTATCATCCTGAAGGGCAAATGAAACATGTGCTGCCGAAGTTAAAGCAACTACATAAAAAATATCGTCCTACGCCTTGGCTGTCGAATACCCATGCACATTTACTGTATTTTGATGTCATTAAAAAGCAGCAAGTAAAGCTCAAATACGACGCCATAGAGCAGCTAACCATGGCTGATGGTGGAATCACAGCCATTGCATGGTTAGGTTTAGATTTACCTGCGGCTGTGCCAACTGTGGTGCTCATGCATACGATTACGGGAACGCCTGAAAGTATGCGAGAAGTGGTTCGGGATCTTCATCTATATACAGGTTGGCGCATTGCACTGTGTTTAAGACGTGGTCATGCCAATTTACCTATGCCTGTTGCCAAAATAAACTTATTTGGTTCAACCGATGACCTGCGTGAACAGATTGCCTTTATTCAGCAGAAATTTCCCGAATCGAATTTATTTGGCGTCGGTTCATCTGCAGGAACGGGGTTATTGGTCCGCTATTTAGGCGAACAAGGTGAGGAAACACCACTTAAAGCGGCTTTTGCTTTATGTCCGGGCTATGACACCGAGCTTGGCTTTAAAAATGTACATCCTTTTTACAGTAAAATGATGACCAAGAAGCTCTTTCAGAAATTTGTAGAACCCTATTCTGCAACATGGTCAACGACTCCATCTATAATTGAAGTCCTAAAAAGTAAAGATCTGGCGCAGTTTGAACGTACATATTTTCAAATGGCGGGTTTTACTGATTATGAAAGTTATGCCAAATCCACCAACCCAATTTATGTATTTGAAAATCTTAAAATTCCTTTGATGATTTTAAATGCCGAAGACGATCCTATTTGCCACATTCAAAACTTTGAACCCTATAAAGAATTAATCCGTTCTTTGCCGAATGTAGTGGTGGTGACCACTAAAAAAGGCAGTCACTGTGGTTATTATGAAGGTCTAGTGGAAACCCATTCATGGGCAACCAAATTGATGGCAGATTTTTTAAAGTTATATGCGAATTAAAAAATAGCCTATTTTTAATAGGCTATTTTTTGTGAAATTACTCAGCTTGTGCGCAACATGCAGATGTTTGAGGTTTAAGCTTCATTTGAATCAATACTAAAATCAACGCTATAGCGCTCAGTGTAGCGCCTGCATAAGACACCGCGGCATAGCTGAGGTTAAGATTTAGCACTGCGGCACCAGCAACAGCGCCCAAAGCATTTCCAAGATTAAATGCACCAATATTCACTGAAGAAGCGAGGCCTGGTGCATCGTGAGCGACTGTCATAACACGCATTTGTAAAGGTGGTACAACGGCAAAGGCTGCTGCTCCCCAGATGATTAATGCAATCGCCGCGCCAATGGTGGATGTTGCTAAAATTGGAAATAACAGCATCATCAGCATGAGTAAGACTAAAAAGCCAATCAAGGTTTTATCTAAGGATTGATCTGCAAACTTACCACCGAAATGGTTACCAATTGAAAATCCGATCCCGATTAAAACCAACATGAAAGTGATAAGTTCAGGGCTTGCATGAGTAAAGACTTTTAAACTTGGTGCGATATAGGTATAGAGCGCGAACATAGCTCCAGCACTCATGACCGTGGTGAGCAGTGCTAAAACAACAGGCATGCGTGTTAATACTTTTAACTCTGCTCGTACATCTGGTTTTTCGGTCTGTTGCTGATGGGGTAGTGCTTTCCATAATGCCAACATGGTGATGATGCCAAGTAAGGTGATGGCCGCAAAAGACATACGCCAACCGATATTTTGCCCCACCCATGTTGCGAGTGGCACGCCGCCAATATTGGCAATGGTCAAGCCCATAAACATCATGGCAACAGCACTGGCTTGTTTATCTTTCGGCACAACACTCGCTGCAACCACAGAACCTAAGCCAAAAAATGCACCATGATTTAAGCTGGTGACTAAGCGTGCAGCCATTAAACCAAGATAATTGGGTGCAATCGTTGCCAAAATATTACCGATGGTAAAGATTGCCATCAGTAAAATAAGGGCAGTACGTTTAGGAAAACGTGCTAACCATAAGGTCATTAATGGGGCACCAATCATGACGCCAACGGCATAGGCACTAATCAGTAAGCCCGCTTGAGGAATAGACACCGATAAATCTGCTGCGATTTCAGGTAAGAAGCCCATGGGTGAAAATTCTGTTGTGCCAATTGCAAAAGCACCTACGGCTAATGCAATTAATGGAAAATTGAATTTCATATTAAATATCCCAAACTGGAGCAAGTTCAGGTGGGTTCACTTCACGCGCATTTCTGTCGAGTGTGGCAATGGCCTGCATCTGTTCAGGTGTTAAATGAATCTCTTGAGCTTTTAAATTACTGATTAAATGTTCAGGTTTGGTTGAAGATGGAATCACGGCATAACCTTTTTGCAGTGCCCATGCGAGTGCAATTTGAGCTGAAGTAGCTTGGTGTTCGGCCGCAATATTTAACAGGGTTGGGTCTTGCAAAACTTTGCCATAAGCCAAGGTCATATAGGATGTGACATCTATATTGTTCGTTTGCAGATAATTGACCAATTTTTGATTTTGCAAATATGGACTAAGTTCAATTTGATTGGTTGCAATATTTTCTAGCCCGATGTGATCAATGGCTTGTTGAGTGAGCTCAATATTAAAATTAGATACACCAATATGTTCAGTCAAACCTTGTTTTTTTGCTTCAAGTAAATGTCCCATTAATTCGGGAATATCGACTCCTAGAGCAGGTGCTGGCCAATGAATAAGTGTGAGGTTAACTGCATCAGTCCTCAATTTAATTAAACTGTCTTTTAGACTGGGTATTAGTTTGTCGGCAGCATAATTTTCAGTCCAAATTTTCGTGGTTAAGAAAATATCAGCTCGATTGACCTGACTTTCATGGAGTGCTTGGCCTACTTCTGCTTCATTAGCGTAAATTTGTGCGGTGTCTACAGCACGATATCCTACCTCTAAGGCTGTTTTAACTGAATGAATGACAGTTTCACCTGCCAAACGGAAGGTACCGACACCAAATTGGGGAACAATCATCAGGAATTCTCTTTTTTGAATTGATGCTATTGTGCTGCTAATTTTAATGAAGAAAAATGCATGAGTTTAGAATATATTATTGATTAAAAATCACGAATTCGAATATGCAATGAAATCGACCATTGAGGAGCTGCAGGCTTTTACTGTTATTGTAGATAGTGGCTCTATTATCAAAGCAGCAGAAAGACTGGATCAGACAGCATCGGGTGTCAGCCGCGCATTACAGCGTCTGGAATCTAAATTAAATGTAACCTTGTTGGAACGAACTACCCGCAAAATTAAGCTCACGCAAGAGGGGCAATTGTTTTTAGCAAAAACACGGCGGATATTGAATGATTTGAGCGAAGCGGAAGATTCTCTGCTGAAATTAGATGCAGATACTTCGGGGTTGGTGCGGGTCGATTCTGCGATTTCGTTTATTCTGCATATGATCGTTCCCTTGATTCCAGAATTTAATGCACGTTATCCGCATATACAGATTGAATTAGTAAATCATGATCAAGTGATTGACTTATTAGAGCATAAAGCGGATGTTGCAATTCGCTTTGGAAAATTAAACGACTCCAGTTTGCACGCAAAACTTATCTACAAGAGTCGACTGTGTTTGGTGGCGAGTCCTGAATATCTTCAGCAGCATGGACGTCCGCAAAATGCTGATGAGCTAACCGCACATGCTTTACTTGGATTTAGTCAAATTACCCATATGAATACTTGGCCGATCCAAGTCGCAGGGAAACATTTGACGATCCGACCAAATATTAAGGCATCAAATGGTGAAACCATTCGTGAGCTTGCGATTCATGGGATGGGCATCGCTTGTCTTTCGATTTTTATGTTAGAAAAAGATATTGCAGAAGGGCGATTGGTACAACTTTTAGACGATCAAATTGAGCCACATGAACAGCTTATTCATGCTGTCTATTATCAACAAGAGCATTTACCGAAACGTGTTCGTTTATTTATTGAATATTTAGCTGAAAAATTACAAGAATAGTTGTGAGAAAAACTGTGCATCGTTTTGTGCAGCTTTTTATTTACATAGAAACAATAAAAAACCCGACTTTTGCCGGGTTTTTTTGATCATTTGTTTGATAAAACTTCGATCTTAGTTCTCTAAGGCTGGTGTTGCAGCAGCAATGGCAGCGGCAACGGCGTCATCTTCAGACTGTGCAGAACCAGAGTTTTGTTTAGGTTGAGCAGCTTGCGCAGGTTTTTCTGCTGCTTTAGGTGCTTCTGCTTTTGGAGCAGGAGCTTCTGCAGGAGGAGTAGGTTCACGACGAATTTCAGTTGTTGTATTCGGTGTTTCTTCACGAATCACTTCAACTTGCTGCTGAGTCGGTTCTTCAACAACTGGTTGTTCTTCAACTGGTTCTAATTGTGTAGGTACAGATGCTGTTGGTTCAGATGCTGCAACTTCAACCTGTTCCTGTTCTTCTTCTTTTGGTGCTTCTTTTTTTACACATGCTGTAAGAAGTAGACCTGTTGCGATTGCACCGCAGATTAAAAGTTTCTTATTCATAATTACACAAAACAAAAAAGTGTGGATTGGATAAATGCATTATAACAGCAAATAAGAATATAGAAATGATAAGAACTTACTCTAAATTTTTATGATAATTGCTGTTACAATAGCCAATTGTTAATTGTTCTATGAATTGATGCGGAATGACTTTGCTTTCTTGGTACAGAGTAAAGTAAAATCGCACAACATTGTAGGCCAATTTAGGCTCCATTGTACGAGAAACTTAATGACCCATTTTATTTTCGTTACTGGTGGTGTTGTATCATCACTAGGTAAAGGTATTTCAGCTGCATCAGTGGCTGCGCTTTTAGAAGCCCGTGGTTTAAAAGTAACCATGGTAAAAATGGATCCATACATTAATGTCGATCCAGGGACTATGAGTCCATTCCAACACGGTGAAGTTTTTGTCACAGAGGATGGTGCTGAAACTGACTTAGACTTGGGTTATTACGAACGTTTCTTGCGTCGTGCGAAAATGACCAAACTGAACAACTTTACTTCAGGACGAGTGTACCAAGATGTCTTGAATAAAGAACGTCGTGGTGATTACCTCGGTGGTACAGTTCAAGTTATTCCACATATTACTGACAATATTAAAGAACGTGTTCTTCGTGCAGGTGAAGGCTATGACGTTGCGATCGTTGAGATCGGCGGTACAGTAGGTGACATTGAATCTCTCCCATTCATGGAATCTGTACGTCAACTTATGGTCGAACTAGGTCATAAGCGCACAATGTTAATGCACTTAACTTTACTCCCATATATTAAGTCAGCTGCTGAATTAAAAACTAAACCAACTCAACACTCTGTAAAAGAGCTTTTGTCGATTGGTATTCAACCAGACATCCTGATCTGCCGTACAGAGCATGATGTTGATGCTGACACTACACGTAAAATTGCGTTATTTACGAACGTTGAAGCGCGTGCAGTTGTGGTATGTAAAGATGCGCGTTCAATTTACCAAATTCCACGTACTTTCTATGAACAAAACGTTGATGATTTAATCTGCGAACGTTTTGGTTATGACGATCTTCCAGAAGCTGATCTTACAGACTGGGATAACGTTGTAGATGCATTACTGAACCCTGAATATACAGTTCGTGTAGCGATGGTTGGTAAATACGTTGAACTTCCAGATGCATACAAATCTGTAAACGAAGCACTTTTACATGCGGGTATTCAAAACCGTGTGAAAGTTCAAATCGACTACGTAAATGCAGAAGAACTTGAAAGCCAAGATGTAAACGACGTATTAAAAGACGCGGATGCAATCTTAGTGCCGGGTGGCTTCGGTGAACGTGGTACAGAAGGCAAAATGAAAGCGATTCGTTTTGCACGTGAAAACGGTGTGCCATTCCTTGGCATCTGTTTAGGTATGCAGTTGGCTGTGATCGAATATGCGCGCAACGTTGCGGGTATTAGCGATGCAACTTCTACTGAATTTAACCGTTCTACTAAATCACCATTGATTGGTCTAATCACTGAATGGTTAGATGAGCGCGGCGAAGTTCAACAACGTAATGCAGATTCTGACTTAGGCGGCACAATGCGTCTGGGTGCTCAAAAATCTGAATTGGTTGCGGGAACAAAAACTGCACAAGTTTACGGTTCTGAAGAGATCGTTGAACGTCATCGTCACCGTTATGAAATGAACAACCGTTATATCCCAGTGCTTGAAGAAAAAGGCATGAAGATTTCAGGTTATTCTCCAGTACAGCGTCTCGTTGAAACTGTTGAAATTCCTGAACATCCTTGGTTTATTGCTGTACAATTCCATCCGGAATTTACAAGTTCACCACGTGATGGACACCCATTATTCGCAGGCTTTATTGATGCTGCTAAAAAGCAGTACCAAAAAGCGAAATAATGTGTTTTTGACTAAACCAGGAAGAGTTTAAATGTCACAATTAAAACCACAGGAAATTGTACGTTTAGGCGATATACAAATGGCAAATCATTTGCCATTTGTACTATTCGGCGGCATGAACGTACTTGAGTCAAAAGACCTTGCTTTTGAAATTGCTGAAACCTATGTGGATATCTGCAAACGCTTGGATATTCCGTATGTGTTTAAAGCAAGTTTTGATAAAGCCAATCGTTCAAGCTTGAACTCTTTCCGTGGCCCAGGCCTGGAAAAAGGAATCGAGTGGTTAGCTGACATAAAAAAACACTTTAATGTGCCGATTATTACTGACGTACATGAACCATATCAAGCTGCGCCTGTTGCTGAAGTTGCGGATATTATCCAGCTTCCTGCATTTTTAAGCCGTCAAACTGACCTTGTTGAAGCGATGGCGAAAACTGATGCCATCATCAATATTAAAAAAGCACAGTTCCTCGCACCACACGAAATGCGTCATATTTTGCATAAGTGTTTGGAAGCAGGGAATGACAAACTGATTCTTTGTGAACGTGGTTCAGCATTTGGTTACAATAATTTAGTTGTAGACATGTTGGGCTTTGACATCATGAAAGAAATGAATGTCCCTGTGTTCTTTGATGTTACGCATGCGCTTCAAACGCCGGGTGGTCGTGCGGATTCTGCAGGTGGTCGTCGTGCACAAATCACGACACTGGCACGTGCAGGTATGGCGACTGGTTTAGCAGGTCTGTTCTTAGAAGCTCATCCAGATCCAGAAAATGCCAAATGTGACGGTCCATGTGCGCTACGCATGTCACAGTTGGAACCATTCTTGGCACAGTTAAAAGAACTCGATACCTTGGTCAAAGGTTTCGCAAAGTTAGACACACACTAATTCGATACACATTGATGCGTCACTTTTGACGCATCATTTTTATTAATCAACTGAGGAATTGTTCATGAGCCAAATCGTTGACATTCGTGCACGTGAAATTTTGGACTCTCGTGGTAACCCTACCATCGAAGCAGACGTAATCTTAGCCTCTGGCGTTGTAGGCCGTGCATGTGCACCATCTGGTGCTTCAACTGGTTCTCGTGAAGCTTTAGAACTTCGTGACGGCGACAAAGCTCGTTACTTAGGTAAAGGCGTTAAAACTGCGGTTAACAACGTTAACACAGTAATTCGTGATGCATTGTTGGGTAAATCAGTATTCGAACAAAAAGACATTGATAATACAATGATCGCGCTTGACGGTACTGAAAACAAAGAAAAATTAGGTGCGAACGCAACTTTAGCGGTATCGCTAGCTGCTGCGCGCGCTGCTGCTGATGAAAAGAAAATTCCACTTTTCCAATACATCGCAGACCTTCGTAATAACAGCATTTTGACTATGCCTGTTCCAATGATGAACATCCTAAATGGTGGTTCACATGCAGACAACAACGTAGACATTCAAGAATTTATGATTGAGCCTGTTGGCTTCACTTCATTCTCTGAAGCTTTACGTGCTGGTGCTGAAATTTTCCATTCTTTAAAATCAGTTTTAAAGAAACAAGGTTTAAATACTGCTGTTGGTGATGAAGGCGGTTTTGCACCGAACCTTCGTTCTAACGAAGAAGCAATTACAGTAATTCTTGAAGCAATTGAAAAAACTGGCTACAAAGCAGGTTCTGATATTATGCTTGCGCTTGACTGTGCATCTTCAGAATTCTACAAAGATGGTCAATACATCCTTGCAGGTGAAGGCAATAAAGCATTCACAAGCAACCAATTTGCTGACTACCTTGCTGGTTTTGCAAAACAATACCCAATCATCTCAATTGAAGATGGTTTGGACGAGTCTGATTGGGAAGGCTGGTCTTACCTCACTTCAATCCTTGGCGACAAAATCCAATTGGTTGGTGATGACCTATTCGTTACGAATCCTAAGATTCTTCAACGTGGTATCAACGAAAAAGTGGGTAACTCGATCCTAATCAAGTACAACCAAATCGGTACGTTGACTGAAACTCTAGATGCAATCTACCTTGCAAAAGCAAATGGTTACACTACAGTAATTTCACACCGTTCTGGTGAAACTGAAGATTCAACTATTGCGGATCTTGCAGTGGGTACAGCAGCGGGTCAAATCAAAACTGGTTCACTTTGCCGTTCTGATCGTGTAGCGAAATATAACCAATTACTTCGTATTGAAGAATTGACTAATGCTGCATATCGCGGTAAAGCTGAGTTCAAAGGTTTGAACTAAGCAGATCATGCTATCTATGTTAAATGTATTTGACTCCAAAGCGAGTAAAGCATTGTTGGGCCTTGCGATCTTTTTGATCGCAGGGTTTCAATATTTATACTGGTTCGGTGAAGGTGGTTATCATCAACATCAACAACTGAGTCAGAAAATACAACAACAAGTCGAACTCAATGACGAATTAAAAGAACGAAATCGCGTACTTGCCGCTGAAGTATACGATTTAAAAAATGGCGTTGAAGCTATTGAAGAGCATGCTCGTCTAGATTTAGGTTTAATTAAACCGCATGAGACTTTCGTACAGATGAGTACGATCAGTACTCAGTACAAACCAATTTATATTGATCCAAACGCAAAAGTAGACCTACGTACCAATGAGTCAGAACCAGCCGAACTTCCACCAGAACCTTAAATTGTGGGCCATTATTCCTGCTGCTGGTTCAGGAAGTCGATTTTCTAAAACTGAACTAAAACAATATCAAAACATTGCGGGTCTAACTGTGCTTGAACACACAGTTGCACGTCTCAACCAATTGCCGTTGACAGGCTATGTATTGGCTATAGGTGAGCAAGATAATGTTGCTCAGACCTTGGCACTCACTAATCAAGAGAAGGCTCATTTTTGTTTAGGCGGTGCAGAGCGTGTGCATTCTGTACTCAATGCATTGCAATATCTATCTTCGATTGCCAATGATGATGATTGGGTGTTTGTTCATGACGCAGCACGACCATGTGTCTCTCAGTTGAGTTTAGAAAATTTAGTTCAATCGGCAGTAGAAACTGAGCAAAGTGCGATTCTCGCCATTCCCGTACGCGATACCTTAAAGCGAGTTGAAACGGCACCACTTATATCAACAACGGTAGATCGTTCAACTTTATGGCAAGCGCAGACACCACAAATTGCCAAATTGGGTGTGCTTAAAAATGCCATTGAACAAGCGCTTGCCGCTGGTGCGACCATCACAGATGAAGCAAGTGCCTTAGAATTTGTCGGTGAGCATGTCAATGTCGTGCAGGGTCGTTCGGACAATATTAAAATTACCTATCCTGATGATTTAGAGTTGGCACGTTTAATTTTAGCGTCTCAAGTGAATAGATGATTATTTCAAGGAATATTTAAGGGACAGTGATTTTTACTGTCGCTTTAATCTATAATTCCCGCATCCTTTTTAGATCTGTTTCGCAATGATCCCTTCTCAACAGTATCGTTTTTTACGTCAGTCATTACGCGATGGCCGCAGTATAAAACACGATTCTTCTCGATGGGCTAAACTTCATTTAGACCCGTGGTTACTTTGCTTCTTGGTACTCAATGCAATATTGGGGCTGATGGTTGTCTATAGTGCGACCGCGGAAGATTCGGGAATGGTACTACGTCAAGCCACAAGTTTTGGTGTGGGCTTTATTGTGATGCTGATCTGCGCGCAAATTCCACCCAAAGTTTACCAATCTATGAGTCCGTACTTATACGCCATCGGTATATTTTTACTGTTGTTGGTTTTGGTCATTGGTGAAAAAAGGATGGGGGCGAAACGCTGGATTAGCTTGCCGGGTATCGGTAGTATGCAGCCGAGTGAATTTATGAAATTTGCCATGCCACTCATGATGGCGTGGTATTTTGCGCGAAAACCATTTCCACCGAAATTTTTACAAATCGTCGGGGCATTAATTTTATTATTGATTCCATTTGCATTGGTCGCTTTACAGCCTGACTTGAATATCGGTTTGATTATTCCGGGTATTTTTGTTTTATTTTTAAGTGGAATGTCTTGGCGTTTAATTGCAGCTGCTTTAACAGCCTTTGCGATTGCAGCACCTGTACTCTGGATGTTCTTTTTGCAGGAATATCAAAAAAAACGTGTACTGACGTTATTCGATCCTGAGTCTGACGCACTTGGTGCAGGTTGGAATATTATTCAGTCTAAAATTGCCATTGGTTCAGGCGGTTTAATGGGTAAGGGGTATACCGAAGGGACACAGTCGCATTTGGGTTATCTGCCAGAGCATCATACTGACTTTATTATGTCGACCTATGCTGAAGAGTTTGGTTTTATTGGTGTATTTCTTTTATTTAGTTTATTTACAGCAATTATTGTTCGCTGTTTGATTATTGGACTAAATTGCTTCCATAATTTTGGACGACTCTATGCAGGAGCGATAGGATTAACTTTCTTCTTTTTTGTATTTTTAAACTCGGGTATGGTCAGTGGGATTTTACCGGTAACAGGTGATCCACTACCGTTGATGAGTTATGGTGGTACAGCTGTAATTGCGATGCTCGCAGGGATGGGGATTGTGATGTCGATTCATACGCATCGTTAAATTTTAAAGCTGGAATTAATCCGGCTTTTTTTATATTTAAAATTTTGGCATTTAAAAAATGGAAGCTGATGTTGATAGATATTTTTCGTGATTCTGAATCGATGTTGGATGAGCTATATAACGAGTTAAATCATTCAGCATTTATTGGTGGCGTGCAGCGACTTGATTTAGTCTATGAATGTTGTGAATTATCCATGGAGCATGGTGAAGCCATTTTACAACTTTTAGAATCACGCCAAGATATATCTGCACTCGCATTATTTCGAATTCAATTTGAAGCTGTGGTGAGGGCATATTGGTTACTAATGGTTGCCTCTAATATAGAAATTCAGAAATTTGAAATTCAACGAGAAGAAGAGTTGCTTCAGAATGTGAAAATTCCTACCGCAGCTGAAATGATTACAAAGTTAGAAAATGTTGTAGAAATTAAGCATATTGTTGAAATGTTTAAAGCGTTTAAGTTCTATTCGTTAAAGCATTTGCATTCGATTGTGCATACTGGTCGAAACTCATTAATTCAGCGAAAAGCTGGGTTGGCGGATGCTCAGCGCATAATAATAGTGAAGCAAGTCAATGGATTTATCATAATGGCAGCTCAAATTTTGCTAAGGCATGCCGCTAAAGAAAAATATATTCATCATATCCATGAAAAATTTAGAGGCTGTTTTCAAATGCAAGACGATATTACAGCAGAAAAAAAAGCCGAAATTGATCGTAAATATAATAAAGCCCTCAAGTGAGGGCTTTATTTAGATATTAATTAATGTAGGAACCATGTGTAGTAGCCCCATAACATGAGTGGCCAAGCGAGGAAGGGGCTAAAAAGCCATTTCCAGAACCAATGGTGTGGTGTAAAACCCACACCATGCACAAAACCACCTGAAATACCTATCATGATGAACATCAGCGCTCGATGGCTATATCCACCATTGTCATCCAGCATGGCAGCAGGATGTACAAGTAACACGGCTGCCAAAGGAAAAGCTAACAGGCAGGAAATGACCATTGCAAATTTATTTGGCTTCTTTTCTACAAGTGATTTTTCTACAGCAGCATCAGTCATTTGTTATTCCTCATCTAGATCTTGATGATGTTCGATGTAAAGCGCACTAAGTACACCTGCAAAACATGCCATCAAGATACCGAGAATCCAAGCAAAATACCACATCGTCTTTTCTCCTTAGACACAGCCTTAGTATAGGCTGTGTGAATTCTCTTCAATATGTTTGTTAGTAACCACGCCCCACATTTTGTAGTAACACCAAGTTGTGTAGCACAGGATAAGTGGGACAAAAATACATGCTGCAACTGTCATCACAGTTAGGGTATTTTTACTTGATACCGCATCCCACATAGTCAAACTTACAGTTGGGTTGATGCTCGATGGCATAAGGAAAGGGAACAATGCAAAACCAGCAGTTAAGATTGCACCAATGACTGCCAAGCTTGAACCAAGGAAGCTGAAACCTGCTTTACCTTTACCTGCGGCAAGGATGATGATCAGCGCACCTAAAATAGCCATGATTGGCGCAATCATAGTAATTGGATAAGTACTGTAATTGTTCATCCAACCTGGGTTGGCATTGGTGATCACTTCTTTAGCTAATGGGTTTGCAACGCCATTAGTGTCAAACGGTTGAGCTAATGTGTAGCCTTGGATATTACCGAAGTATAACCATGCGCCTGCCAGTAAGAAGCAAACTAAGAATACGATACCCATAAGCTGAGTTGCTTTTGCAGAGCGTGCGCGTAGATCGCCGTCTGTACGAAGCATGAGCCATGCACCACCGTGAGCGCAAAGCATAGATAAACTCACGATACCGCAAACTAAAGCGAATGGGTTAAGCAGTGCAAAGAAGCTCCCTGTATAAGTCGAGCGAACAGTTTCGTCCATAGTGAATGGAACACCAAGGAACATATTACCAAACGCAACACCAAATACGAGGGCAGGAACGGCACCACCAATTGCTAAACCCCAGTCCCAAGAATTACGCCACTTGGTATTTTCAAGTTTAGAACGGTAGTCAAAACCGACTGGACGTAAGAAGAGAGCGAAGAGTACCAGTAACAGCGCCCAATACATGCCTGAGAATGCAGTTGCATATACCATTGGCCATGCTGCAAACAGTGCACCACCGGCAGTAATAAACCATACTTGGTTACCGTCCCAGTGTGGGGCAATCGTATTGATTGCCGCACGACGTTCTTCGTCTTTTTTACCTACGAATGGCATGATCGCCATTGAGCCCATATCGAAGCCATCGGTGAGGGCGAAGCCGATCAGTAGGACACCGACTAAAACCCACCAAATGATTTTGAGTAATTCATATTCGATCATGCTTGAGCCTCCTCATTTGCCTTTTTTGCAGCTTCAAGTTTCTCGAAGTGGTATTTACCAGTATGTAGAGAACTTGGGCCAAGGCGTGAGAATTTAATCATTAAGTACATTTCAATGATCAGCAGTACAGTGTAGAACGCTGCCAATGCAAGGATAGAACCCCATACATCACCTGTACTTAAGCTAGAAGCTGAAAGATGTGTAGGTAGAACTTCACCGATAGTCCATGGTTGACGACCAACTTCGGCAACATACCAACCTGTTTGTGCAGCAATCCAAGGTAATGGTAGAGCAAACAAAGCAAATTTTAATAACCAAGGTTTGTTTTCTGCATTACGTTTACCGACAGCAAAGGTAGCAAGTACGAACAGAAGGAGCATTAAGAAACCAGAAGCAACCATTGCACGGAATGCCCAGAACAAGCTTGGAACATGTGGAATAGTGTCTTTTGCAGCAGCTTTGATTTGATCATCAGAAGCATCGACCACTTTGTCTGTGTATTTTTTCAGAAGCAGACCATAACCCAAGTCTTTTTGAGACTCAGCAAATGCTGCTTTAAGTTCAGGAGACGTATCGCCTGCACGAAGTTGTTCTAACTGTGAGTAAGCCACCATACCGTTACGAATACGCGCTTCGTGTTGTACGATCAGGTCTTTAATACCCGTCACTTCTTTATCAGTTGAACGTGTTGCGATAATCCCCATGACATAAGGAATTTTGATCGCGTAGTCAGTAGACATGGTTTCTTTATTTGGAATACCGAACAAAGTAAATGGCGCTGGAGCTGGGTGAGTGTCCCATTCAGCTTCAATCGCAGCTAGTTTAGTTTTTTGTACGTCACCAATTTCATAACCAGATTCATCACCCAGTAAGATCACCGAAAGTGTAGACGCTAAACCAAAGATAGCAGCGATGGCGAATGAGCGACGCGCAAATGGCAAGTCACGCTTTTTCAATAAGTAGTAACTTGAAATTGCCAGTACGAAAATAGCACCAGTCACATAACCTGCAGATACGGTATGCACGAATTTAACCTGAGCCACGGGGTTGAAAATCAGCGCACCGAAGTCCACCATTTCCATACGCATGGTTTCATAGTTAAAAGCAGAACCAACAGGGTTTTGCATCCAACCATTGGCCACTAAAATCCATAGTGCAGACATGTTCGAGCCAAGCGCAACTAACCAAGTGACAGCCAAATGCTGAACTTTGGATAGGCGATCCCAGCCGAAGAAGAATAAACCAATAAATGTTGATTCAAGGAAGAATGCCATCAGACCTTCAATGGCTAATGGTGCACCGAAAATATCACCGACATAGTGCGAGTAATACGCCCAGTTAGTACCGAACTGAAACTCCATGGTCAAACCAGTAGTAACACCTAATGCGAAGTTAATACCGAAGAGTTTTCCCCAGAATTTAGTCATGTCTTTATAAATTTCTTTGCCAGAAATCACATAGGTGGTTTCCATGATGGCAAGAATAAAAGCCAGACCTAAAGTCAGTGGAACAAAAATAAAGTGATACATCGCGGTCATTGCAAATTGGAACCGCGAAAGATCGACCACGCTTTCAGAAATCATCAACGTGTCTCCTTGATTTGGGAAGGACTGCCAGCAATATGCTCGGCAACTTGATTGTCAAAGTTTTTAGGGATAGTAGGGGCGTCGAACCAGATGTTCTTAATGATCATTAAAATAATCACTTTAATTATTAGTATTGCGGTTATTTCTCTGACCACACGACGATTTAAATCTTTGAATTTTAAGCTCATGGAGATAAGCCTATTCTTTAAACTTGTACTATATTATTAACAAATATATACAAAAAGCAAATAGGTTGAACAGTTAAAATAAAAATATATTATTAAGTAATTTAAATACAATTACTTATATTACCTATTAGTTAAAAAATAAACTAATTTTTTATTTTAAATACTTGACTAAAACACTTGTGTTTAATTATTTTAAATCCGACTAAATTGCTTATGTATCTAATTTAAATTCTGACTAATTTACTATATTTACTAAAAGTTATATTGTTAATAATGAGAATCTTTATTGAATGAATAAGATTTTTATTTGTTATGTTTAAGTTTTGCTAAAAAAAATGGGCTATTGATGTAGTGCTGTTAAACGATCTCTATATGGTTGATGTTAAAGAGGCTGGACTAAGTTTTTTAAATACTTTTTAAATATTTGATACATGATGAACTTAGCTTATTTTAGTCCTGAAACATTTCTTTTGAGTAAAAAAAGACATACCGGAGTATGTCTTTTGGGGGAGATATTGCAGCTTAGAAATCGTAACGTAGACCAAGAGAAAGTGCAGTTGCATTTTCATCACCGATCCCTGAAATACCGTTACCGAAGCTACGACCTTCTTTCCAAGGGTTGAGTTTAGAGTTTTTGTCGTTAAGCACAGTTGCTAAGTTGCCGTATACGCGTAATGTGCTATCCAACTTATGTTCTACACCCACACCGATCAAGCTTGCATTGGCATCATCAGCATCTACGTCACGGTAGAAGTATTCACCGCGTACTGAGGTTTTAGGCGTTACTTTATATTCGCCAGCTACACCGAAAACTTGAGTATCTGGGTTGGATGTATCGTTGTCGTGTTTGGCAATTTGGTATAAGGCACCCAAGTTAAATTCTTCAGTTAATTTATATGCACCGGCAATACGCAATGCATCTCGACTTGCGCCACCTGCTGCGTTTGCTGCATTTTCATCATACTTTTCGTAAGCTGCTGCAAAATCAATTGGACCTTCTTTATAGGTTAGAGCAAGGTCATAGGCTTTGTTGTCATCTTTGCCTTCACCATCTGTTTCACGGTCAATTTGTGTACCTGAATGCATCGACATTGCAGCTAATACATTGAAACCACCGCCAAATTTTGGCGATTTATATTCAATGGTGTTTTCATTACGTTCATCAAATTTTAAGTTGCCTACACGTGTTACGTTACGAACGTCACCAACCATGTCACCGAAGAAGTTCACAGGGCTACGTGCGACTTTAAATGGGCTGTCAAAACGACCTACACGTGCTTGACCATAAGTTGAACTTTTTAAACCCACGAATGTGTCACGTGTTGAAAAATCTACACCTTTACTGTCTTGGCTACCGCTTGCAAAGTTTACTTCTTGCTCAATTTGAGCGAATACGTTGAGGTCATCATTAATTTTTTGATCTACTTTGAAGCCTAAGCGTGAAGCGTTAGAAGAAAGACCAACTTCGTTGTAATCTTTACCATCATCTAGATAGTCAAGAGAGACATGTGCACGGCCATAAATTTTTACATCTGCAGCAGACGCCATCATTGGTGTAAGAATTGTTGCCCCGATTGCTAATGCACATAGAGTTTTTTTCATTTGAAGCTCCAGAAGACTTTTCCAGTCATATCAATATGTTTTATCAGTAGCTTGGCTAGAAGTAATTTCGCTATCTAATGGCGCTAAGTATTCATTACAAATAAGACAGTTCTATTAAGGAAATATTTCAAAACGGTGAAAGGTGATTTCTGGTTTAAATTGCTTTTATACTTATAAAAATGAATATTTATTAAATGCTTAGGGTTGTATTGAACAGTAAATTTTGCAGCTAAAAGTTCTTGGGATAATATTCGAGACATAAAAAATGGAGCCGAAGCTCCATTGATCATCACTTTAAACTCAATTGAACTTAAAGTGCTGCTTTGATTTTTTCGCCAATGGCTTTGATTTTTTCCATGTCGCCCATTTGTGCGGCATGTTTACCTAATTCATGCACTGAAGTCGGAATTAGGTGGAAATGCACATGCGGAACAGTTTGACCCGCAGCAGCGCCAGACAACTGCATCAATACGATACCTTTCACGTCTAAGGCTTTTTCCATTGCTTTTGCAACTTTTTGAGCTACCTGAATGGTATAAGCAGCCGCTTCTGGATCTAAATCAAGCAGCGTAATAGCAGGGGTTTTAGGAATTACGAGCGTATGACCTTCGGCCTGTGGCATGACATCCATAAAAGCGAGTACTTGATCATCTTCATAGACTTTAAACGCAGGAAGTTCTCCGCGTAAAATCCGAGCAAAAATATTTTGATCATCATAAGTCATTGCTAAATTCCTTGAGCGAATTGAATCGTAATTATTTACAGTTCAATTCTTTCTGACGATCTTTGATCGCGTCAAGTCGTTGTTGCTCTTTTTCTGAAAATTTAGGCTTAGTTGTGTAGCAATTGTCATTGCCAAACTTCGCTTTAGCGTCAGGATCTTTAAAGCAGAAACCTTTCGATGCATAAATCACGTCATGGTCATTTTTCAACTTTTGGCATTCTTGCTCAGATGCTAAAACAGCAGTAGAAGCCCCGATTAAAGTTACAGCACCTAGCAAAGTTGCGAGGGTAAATTTGTTCATGCGAGTTTCCTCTGTCATTTGTAACAATGTGTGTTATGACACTAGAGTACAATATGATGGTTATTTATCGTTATTCAATGGCGAGTTATTACTCAATTGTAATTTTACTCCATTTTTCATACATAATCATAGCGCTTGAAAAATCACTGTTTTCTTCAGCTTGATCACTTGCTGCTTGGATTAAGTTTTGCGTCAAAGAGAGCACAGGTGCTGAAAGTTTTGCTTGTCGCACAAGATCAACAGCAATTCCCGTATCTTTTGCAAGTAATGGAAGTGCAAAGGTTAATGGGAAGCTGCGATTCAGTACGCGCTGAGGTAAAACAGTTTCAGTCACATTACTTTTACCGCTCGACGCATTAATACAATCAAGTGCCTCATGTAAGTCCACGCCATGCGCTTTTAAGGTGGTGAATCCTTCAGCAACTGCACAAAGATTTACAGCCATTAACATGTTGTTTACAGCTTTAACGGCAAAACCCGCACCCGGTTCACCCACATGTTTAATCAGTTTGCCAAATGTTTGGATCGCAGGTAATGCACGTTCAAAGGCTGCTGCGTCACCACCAATCATGACGGTTAATGTTCCAGTTTCAGCGCCAATGGTTTGTCCACTCACAGGGGCGTCTAAGAACGAAACGTTTTGTTGCTTTAAGGCTGAAGCGAGTTTTTTTGCAGATTCTGGCACACCGCTGGTACAGTCGACCCAAATCGAGCCTGATTTCAGCGTCACACTCGCAATTAAATTTTCAACATCTTGGCTGATGGGTAGGCATGAAAAAATAATGTCCGCTTGCACTGCTTGCTCTAATACAACCGCTTGCGTACCAAATTCAGCAGCATGTTGCTCTGCCTTGGTAAAGTTTCGATTCCAGACATAAACCGTGTCGAACTGTTTTGGTAGGTGCGCTGCCATACGGTAACCCATTGCGCCCAATCCGATAAATGCAACTGATTGAATCATCTTTACCCTCTAAATTTTTTATTTCAATAAACTGGATCTTTGTGTAAGCCACTGGGTCAAAGTTGGCCAAAATTGATTGGCACTTTTTTGACTCGACATCAGGCCGAGGTGACCACCGGGAATGAGAGTAAACGTGACATCTTGACTACTTGTCAATTCGCCTAAAGGACTTGCTGCATCGGCAGTAACGATTTGATCGGTAGAACCCGCGCCAATCAACAAAGAGCAGTGGATATTTTTTAATTGAATAACTTTATCTTTCAATTGAATAATGCCATTTTTAAGTGGATTTTGTAGCCAAACATTGAATACCATGTCTTGGTTAATGCCACCCGGATAGTCAATCATGTGATTGAGAAAATCGCCCATGGTTGCATGCTCATACAGGTCATGTAGATTGTCTAAGTTAGATAGAAATTGTTTTTGGCTTTTGAACCAACCCATTGGATCAACGATTTTAAAACCAATTGCATTGAGTACGCCCGGTGTATGGATAAAATGTTTAGGAATTTTCCCTGTGTAGACCTTTTCTTGTAAATTCTTACTACGTGAAAGCAAGCGATTGGTTTTTTGAAATAACTTTCCGATACGACCTGAAGCATAGCTATCAATCGGTGCGCCCATCACCATGAGATTTTTAACATGTTCAGGTTGATGTAATGCGGTATACAGCGTGACAAAGACTCCAGCCATGCTCCAACCGTGTAGCGAGATGTATTGACTATCTGCATGCTCACAAATTTGATCAATACAATGTGGAATCACATCATCAATAAACGATAGAAAATTTAAGAATCGATCTTGATAGTTCAACTTTCCCCATTCCAACAAATAGACATCAAAGCCACTGTGTTGAAAATGTTTCACCAATGAGCGATATGGATACAAATCATAAATTGCCATATTGATGGCCAGTGGTGCAACAAACACTAAGGGTTCTTTGTATTTACGATCAGGCGAAGCGTAATACCGAACTTTTGCATGTTTATATTCAGTAATTACTTCATAGGGTGTTGATTGAGAAAGGACCAGCGATTTTGCATTAAACACACGTGTAGACAGGTGTTTAATTTTCTTTTGCTGCGCCAGAAATTTCTGTTTGAAAGGATGCATAACTGTCAATTGCCTAAGTCCTTGTAGGATTGGTCGAAGTCTAAGCGATAATTTCGTATTTTACCTTGACCTTAAATAGCTTAGACGCTCAAAATATTGGCAATTCTTCACAAAGGCAGTTCTTCGCGACTGAGTAATACAGATGAGCCAACAAGACGACATCGAATACCAATTAGAGACTTTAGCGATTCGTACAGGTCATACTCGTACTTTTGAGGGTGAACATAGTGAGCCAATTTTCCTGACTTCATCATTTGTTTGTGAAAGTGCAGCAGATGCCGCAGCAAAATTTTCAGGTCAAATTGAAGGCAATACCTATTCACGTTATACCAATCCAACTGTACAAGCGTTCGAAAAACGTTTAGCTGTTTTGGATGGTGCTGAAGCCGCTGTTGCGACAAGTTCAGGTATGGCGGGCGTACACGCGATCACTTTGGCATATTTGAAAGCTGGCGATCATGTGGTGTGTTCACGTGCTGTCTTTGGTTCGATCATTTCTCTGTTTGAAAAATATGTCATAAAATTTGGCGTTGACGTTACTTTTGTTGATTTGGAAGATTTAGATGCTTGGAAACAAGCGATTCGTCCAACTACACGCCTATTGTTTATTGAAACACCGTCAAACCCATTAGCTCAAGTAGGTGATTTACAAGCCATTGCCGATATTGCACATGCGCATGGCGCATTATTTGCAGTCGATAATACTTTCTGTACACCAGTGTTACAGCAACCGATTAAATTTGGTGCGGACCTCGTGATCTATTCATCAACTAAATATATTGATGGTCAAGGTCGTGCGCTAGGTGGTGCAGTTGTTGGTAGTGCAAAATTGATGGAAGAGATTACAGGTGTTATTCGTACACTGGGTAACTCGATGAGTCCATTCAATGCATGGATCTTCCTGAAAGGTCTAGAAACTTTAAGCTTACGTATGAAAGCACATTGTGCAAGTGCTCAGACTTTAGCTGAATGGTTAGATGCGCACCCGAAAGTTGAAAAAGTGTACTATGCGGGACTTCCAAATCATGAAGGTCATGAGTTGGCGAAAAAGCAACAAAAAGGCTTTGGCGGTGTTGTGTCGTTTGTTGCCAAAGGCGAACGTGAAGGCGCTTGGACCGTGATTGATAATACCAAGTTCCTTTCTATTACAAGTAACTTGGGTGATGTAAAATCAACAATTACCCATCCAGCAACGACTTCTCATGGCAGAATGTCAGCAGAAGCGAAAAAAGCAGCAGGGATTAGCGAAGGTTTAATTCGCGTATCTGTTGGTTTAGAAGATATTAATGATATTATTCGCGATCTTTCACGCGGTTTAGATCTTATCTAAAGTGAATTCATCAGTTTTGTTCGGAGATTTTTATGAACATTAATATGCTCATGCAGCAAGCTCAACGCATGCAAAAAGAAGTTGAGAGCAACATTAAAAAAGCCAAGGAAGAGCTTGCACAAGTTGAAGTTCACGCTGAAGCAGGTGGTGGTCTGGTTAAAGTTACTATGACTGCACGTCATGTAGTGAAACGTATCGAAATCAATCCTGAACTACTTCAAGATGATGCAGATATGATTGAAGACTTAATTGCAGCGGCAATGAATGATGCTTCACGTCAAGCTGAAGTGATTTCAGAAGAAAAAATGAAATCTGCAAACTCTGGTATGGGGCTTCCACCAGGCCTTTCAGGTTTATTCTAAGGAATACGTTGAATGTTTAGTGATCGTTTTGATCAACTTGTACAGGCATTGCGTATTTTGCCAAGCGTTGGGCCTAAGTCGGCTCAACGTATGGCACTGCACTTAATCATGAAAAATAGGGAGGGTGCTGTTGGTCTGGCACATGCCTTGACTGAAGCAACCAACTATATTCATGAATGTTCCATTTGCCATTCATTGACTGAAGATGAAGTATGCAACATTTGCGTCTCTTCAGAGCGTGATGATCAACTGCTTTGTGTGGTTGAATCTCCTGCAGATGTCATGGCAATCGAGCAAAGTGGCAGTTTTAGAGGGAAATATCATGTATTGGGTGGGCATTTGTCGCCACTCGACGGTATTGGCCCCGACGAAATTGGTATCCCATATTTAATTCAACGACTAAGTGATGGTAAAGTGCAGGAAGTGATCTTGGCGACCAATGCAACAGTTGAAGGTCAAGCGACAGCACATTATTTGGTTGAAGCGACTAAACATTTACCAATACAAATGACCCGTATTGCACAGGGAGTACCACAGGGTGGTGAGCTTGAATATGTGGATAGTCATACCTTAAGTCAGGCCGTGCATAACCGAATGCGAATGAAGTAACTATAGAGCGAAACTCGTTTCGCTTTGTATAATTTTCACCTAATTATTTATACTTAATAACGATTAAAGTTTTTGTTTACAATGAATAAAAAAGCCAATTAAAGGAAATAAGTCACTAAAATAACGTTTTTCCTTATAGATAAATAATATATATCAGTTAATATAAGCTCATAGAGCATCTAAAATTAGACTCAGCAACTTATGTATCAATTCATTCAAAATCAGCCAGATTTAAATTCTGTTTTAAATCTTATGGACCAAAGCTCGATTTACGGACTCGACACCGAGTTTATAAAAGTAGATACCCTGTGGCCCAAACTTGGACTTTTCCAAATTAATGTACAAAATCAGGTGTATTTACTTGATGGTACAACCCTCGATTTAACCCAATTCTGGCAAAAATTATTTGCGGCTCAGCAAAACATTTTTCATGCTTGTAGTGAAGATATCGACCTGATTTATCACTATGCACAGCATAAGTCTTTAGAAAATGTATTTGATACACAAGTTGGGATGTCATTTTTAGGGCATGGCTTACAAGTCAGCTATCAAAATGCCTTAAAAACTATGCTCGATGTAGATATAGATAAAGATCAGACACGTTCAGATTGGTTGGCCCGTCCACTCAGTGCCGAGCAATTGAACTATGCAGCGAATGATGTACATTATTTAATGAATTTAAGCCATACGATTCAGAATGAATTGGCTGCGAAAAGTTTATTAAATTGTGTGCTTGAGGACTGCAAAAATTTAACTTATGAAATTGGCACTGAAACGCCGATCCATATGCTGTATCACGATATTGGTAATTATCGACATTCACGTCGACAGCTCATGCAAATTCAGCAATTGGCCGTTTGGCGTGAGCAAATGGTGAAAGCCTTAAATCAGCCACGTAGCTTTATTCTTAAAAACTCAACCATCATTGATATGGTTGAAAAAAATCCAAAAAATAATTTTCAATTGAGTGCGGTGAAAGACATTCGTCCGAACATTGTGCGTGAGCATGGTAAAATTATTTTAGATTTGTTGAAGTTTTTACCTGAACAAGCTGAATGGCCGCTGCGTATGGCACGTCCAATTCGTCATTCGTCTCAGGATATTGGTTCGCGCGTCGATACAGTCATTCAGCGTGCAGTACAAGAAACCTCTGTGCCTAAAGAAGTTTTAATGCGCAAAAAATGGTTAAATGCTTTGTATCAGCATGTGGTTTTTCATAATGATGAACAGGATTTACCGAGCTACCTATTGGGTTGGCGCTATGAATTACTGACGAAGCCTTTAATTGAAGTGCTGCATGCCGATGAAAGCTATCTTTCTGGTCAAATGAAAGTGATGGAATAAGTTCTGATTGATTAAAGAACTATCACTTATACAATTTCACGACTGATGCGTTAATAAACACTAATGTATCAGTCTTTTTTTTGATGTATCCTTTGCCTTGCGTTTAATGAGTATTGATTCAATTATGTACTGTTCTATCTACAAATCGAGCAAAAAAGATGAAATGTATCTTTATATTGCTCGTCCTGAAGTTAATGAAAACGAAACTGAAGCGACAGATCCGCTTGCAGTAATGCCTGATGCTTTACGTACAGCATTTGGTCGTGCCACATTTGTCATGGATCTAGAACTCAGTGAATCACGCAAACTTGCACGTGTGAACGTATTGCATGTATTAGATTCAATTGAAACAAAAGGGTTCTTTATTCAAATGCCTCCAGAAGGTTTAATTGACCCAAATGCAGTTGAGCCAGAAGGCTTGCGCGGCGCTTAAGTTAATTCAGGAGTTGTGAAAATGAATGGTGTAGTATCGGTATTGGACTCAATTCCTGAAAGCAGTATTGCAATTACGGTTTACCTAGGTGGGGCTGTAATTGCTTTGTTGTGTTGGTATGGGCTGATGAAGCGCTTACCCAAAACGATCGGTGCCATTGGTTGGCTTATCGTATTTGCTATTTTATTAACACCAACTGTTTCTGAAGGTTCAAATGCAGCAATCGCACCTGCGATTTTTGGTTTGATTTTTGGTGTATTAACAAAAGATCAGCCATTGGTTTGGTTGAATCTATCGTTGATTCTCTTTGTGGTGGGTATTGGTTTAGTCCTCGGTTATTTTTGGACCAAATACAATGCAGCGAAACCACAGCACGTTGTAAACAAGAAAATTTCACCGCTTTAAATAAAAAAATAAGGTTATGTCATGTCTGTTGAAACTCAACAATTTACTGGTACAGATCAATATATTGCGACCGATAGCTTAAAACTTGCAGTAAAAGCTGCACGTTCATTGCAAAAGCCACTTTTGGTTAAAGGTGAGCCGGGGACAGGTAAAACACTTTTAGCCGAACAAGTGGCTGAAAGTTTAGGCCTTAAGCTCATTACTTGGCATATCAAATCGACGACCAAGGCTCAACAAGGTTTGTACGAGTATGACGCCGTATCCCGTCTGCGTGATAGTCAGTTGGGCGATGACCGTGTTTATGACATCAAAAACTATATTAAGCCGGGTAAACTTTGGGAAGCATTCACCAGTGAAGAACGTTGTGTACTTCTAATTGACGAGATTGATAAAGCAGATATCGAATTCCCTAATGATTTGCTACACGAACTCGATAAAATGTCCTTCTTTGTGTATGAGACGGGTGAAACGATTACGGCAACACAACGTCCAATCGTGATCATTACTTCAAATAATGAAAAAGAACTTCCAGATGCCTTCTTGCGTCGCTGTTTCTTTCATTATATTGAATTCCCTGACGAAGCAACCATGCGTGAAATCATCGATGTACATTTTGAAAATATTTCAAATACCTTGGTCTCTGAAGCACTACAAATCTTCTTTAAATTACGTCAAATTCCGGGTTTAAAGAAACCGCCTTCAACCTCTGAGTTGATTGATTGGTTGAGTTTGCTGATGGCGGATGATATGCCAGAAGATATTTTACGCAACACAGATAAATCAAAATCAATTCCACCGCTTTATGGTGCCTTGATTAAGAACGAACAAGATGTGCAATTGCTTGAGCGTCTAGCATTTATGTCACGTCGTTAATTGATATTAATTCTTTAAAAGATTTAAAAGCCGGTTATCCGGCTTTTATTTTGAGCACTAAAAAATATAAAGGTGAATTATGCAGACAAGCGCATACTTATCTCAAGTACACATAGCTGTAACTAAGAGATTAAAGCCGACCGTACTCTTGTTGGCTGCGAGCTTGTATTTATCTGGGTATAGCTATGCGATGGATGATGCTCAGTTTGAACAGCAGCATCAACAGCTACTCCAGGATGCGTATTGGGCGCGAGTTGCAGAACATCAACTTAAAGAAAAACTCATCGATCAATCAGATCATCCCGAAACTCACACAGCCATTCAACAAAAGACCTGTGCTGCAACTGTACTCGAGCTGAAATACTATGATTTTGTGATCTTGAATCTAAGTGACTTTAACCGCTATAAAAACAATCAAGGTTTTCATAAAATCGTATCTATTGAAAAGTTGCAGCAAGATCGCCTCAAAGTTCAGCACAAATATGAAACTCTTAAACAATCGCTTAAAAATAGAAATGCGACTTGTGAATAAATCATGTCATTTACCTTTCTTTGGGAAGATAGGGCAACGTATATGAACACGCAGTAAAAGCTTTTGGCTTTACTTGTAGGGATCAATTTTTCATAATGGTGGATGTAAAGGCAAGACTCAGTTGCAGATGAAATAACAAGATCACATGCATTCACACTGGATTTGACCTCCTGATATTTAATTTTTATTGGATTTTATTCGCCTATGTTTGTGCGATTGTTTTATACCCTTCGAAAATACGGTGTTCCTGTTTCAACTCGTGAATTGATTGACTTGAACCAAGCAGTGGCAGCAGGGCTAGTCTTTGCAGATCAAAATGAATTTTATCAGCTTGCAAAAACCGTCATGGTCAAAGATGAACGTTACTTTGATAAATTCGACCGTGCAATGAAAGACTATTTTGACGGTATTGCCACCTTTGATTTGGATGAGCTATTAAATCAGGTGCATAAACTGCCAAAGGATTGGTTTGACCTTGAACTCATCGAAAAACATCTAACACCTGAACAACGAGAAGAATTAAAAAAAGCCGGATCATTAGAAGAACTGATGAAAATGCTCGAAGAGCGTTTGCGCGAGCAGCATAAAAAGCATCAGGGTGGTAATCGGATGATCGGTACGGGTGGTACATCGCCGTTTGGTGCCTATGGCGACCATCCTGAAGGCGTACGTATCGGTGGGCCTGGTCGTAAACGATCTGCGGTGAAAGTCTGGGAACAACGTCAATACCGAAACCTAGATGATGAGCAGATTCTCGGTAGTCGTCAGATGCAGATGGCATTGCGTCGTTTGCGTAAATTTGCCCGTCAAGGTGCAGCAGAAGAGCTAGATATCGACGGAACCATTCGTGAAACGGCCAAACAAGGTATTTTGGATGTGCAGTTGGTTCCTGAACGACGTAACCGCATTAAAGTATTGATGCTGTTTGATGTTGGGGGTTCTATGGACTCACATATTGCCCAATGTGAGAAGCTCTTTACCGCGGCTAAAACTGAATTTAAAACCTTAGAGTATTTCTATTTTCATAACTGTTTATATGACTATGTATGGAAAGACAATATTCGCCGTTCCAGCACGCGTATGAATACATGGGATCTATTCAACACCTATGGTCGAGATTACCGTGTCATCGTTGTCGGTGATGCAAGTATGGCGCCGTATGAGTTGAACTCGGCAGGTGGTTCTGTGGAGTATATGAATGATGAAGCGGGTCAGGTGTGGTTACAGCGCTTACGCAATCACTTTGATAAAACAGCATGGTTAAACCCCGAAGAAGAAAGTTATTGGCATTACACCCAAACCATAGCTGCGATAAAACACATCTTTGAAGATCATATGTTCCCGATGACCCTAAAAGGTGTGGAAGATATGACGAAATATTTAGCGCGCTAAAGCTTTAAAACGATACTTTTCTTATCAATGATGTTTATATTACTTACTCCAATTTTGCATTGTTTCTTATTTTTAAAATTGGATAGTATTTAAAAGTCTTTGTTTTGCATACAACATGAAGGAAATATGATGGATCATCAAATTAATGGTATCGCATTACCTAATGAAGAAGGTTTCTTCGGTGAATACGGTGGGCAGTTCATTCCACCAGATTTAAAACAGGCAATGGATGACATTAATGTTGCTTATGAGCAAATTCGTCATACAGAAGAATTTCAAAATGAATTGAAAGAGTTGTTTGCACATTATGTTGGACGTCCAAGCCCATTGTTTTATGCGAAGCGCTTGTCTGACAAATTAGGTGGGGCACAGATCTACCTCAAGCGTGAAGACCTTAACCATACTGGCGCACATAAAATTAACCACTGCCTTGGCGAAGCTTTGTTAGCAAAATACATGGGTAAAACCAAAGTGATTGCAGAAACTGGCGCAGGTCAGCATGGTGTAGCATTGGCAACGGCTTGTGCCTTGGTGGGCATTCCATGTGAAATTCACATGGGGCAAGTGGATATTGAAAAAGAACATCCAAACGTGGTGAAAATGAAGATTTTAGGTGCCAACCTAATCTCTGTCACTCGTGGTACAGCTACGCTTAAAGATGCAGTAGATAGCGCTTTTGAAGAATATTTAAAAGATCCAACCAATTTTATTTATGCGATTGGCTCAGTGGTTGGCCCACATCCATTCCCGAAAATGGTTCGTGACTTCCAGTCCATTATTGGTGATGAAATTAAAGTTCAGACCAACGAGCGTTTTGATGCAAATCCTGACTATGTGGTTGCATGTGTGGGTGGTGGTTCAAATGCCGTTGGTGCATTTACAGCATTCCTCAATGATACAGATGTAAAACTTGTGGGTGTAGAGCCGGCTGGTCATGGCTTAGATACCAATATGCACTCTGCGACGTTGACATTGGGTAAGCCAAGTCAAATTCATGGCATGGCATGTTATGTCCTTGAAGATGAACAGGGTGAACCATTACCAGTGCATTCAATTGCATCAGGTTTGGATTATCCAGGAGTGGGGCCACAACATAGCTTGTTAAAAGACCTAGGCCGTGTTGAATATACAACAGCGACAGACCAAGAATGTTTAGATGCATTCATGACGCTTTCACGTGTGGAAGGTATTGTTCCTGCACTAGAAAGTTCACATGCGGTTGCGTGGGCAATTCGTGAGGCACCAAAACTTGCCAAAGATGTGAAGATTGTCGTTAACGTTTCAGGCCGTGGCGATAAAGACTCAGACTATGTGGCTGAAAAATTAGGTTTAAATTAATTACTACCATTAAAAAAGACTATGTTGCTCATCATCTGTTGATGGTGCAAAAATCTTTTGCAGTTGTATAGCCCGATCTATATTCGAAGTATCCCAGTTTTTAACTGGGATATTTTTTTTGACGTAATTTTTATAAAAAGTGTGGTCAAAGCTTGATGTAATTGGAATTAACTCAGGTTGTAGTGCATAAATAATTGCCTTTGTATCTAAAATTTCAGCGATAGCAGAAGCAATCTCCAAATTAATCGTACGTCGGTAGTTTTGCACCACCTCATCGTCTTTCATCGAAACCATTAAGCGTTCTAATTCTAAAATGATGGCATCCAGTTGGTCTAATTTATCTAACGCGCGTTTCAACATAAGAAGGGAAATTGAGAAAAGTAATTAAGTTGTAATGTGTATGTCATTACATATTATGGATTATATAAAATTATTGAAATTTAGAATTCCCCCTTAAAGCTTGTTAAAGGGGGATTTTCGAGTTTAGCCAGAAATATATTGTTGAAGTTGTTCGATCAGTTTGCGTTGATCATCCATTGCTGCTTTTACAAGGTCGCCGATGGAGATTAAGCCAGTTAATTTCTGTTCCTCAACGACAGGTAAATGACGTAAATGGCGATCTGTCATAAGTTCTAAACATTCTTCGACAGTCGCTGCACTTGTCACGGTGATGACACTACCCGTCATAATTTCACTGACGGAAGTATCGAAAGAGGTTCTTTCCATGAGTGCGATTTTACGTGTGTAATCACGCTCAGACAAAATCCCAACAACTGTGCCTTCATTGGTCACAACGAGGGCACCAATGCCTTTTTGTGCCATCAGGGAAATGGCTTCGAGTACAGTCGCATCTGGGGTGATGGTGTAGATTTCTTGATAAGCTTTGTCTTTAAGTACTTGGGCAACTGTAGTCATATTTTCATTCCTTTATAGTAGTTTTTGTTTAATTTAAATTAGCGCGAAAATTGAAAAAAGCAAATACTTTTCAGTGCATGCTTAGGTCAAACATGCACTGAGGGTTTTATGCGATTTGTATTTTGTCATTATTAAAAAAGAATAAACGCATTTGCGATGTTGTGAGCTTGAGACGGATGTGGCTAGAGCTATGCAACGCAGGGATGACTTTAAGGCGTGTCAATGTTGGTAATAGCGATGCCTCAAAATCTTGTGGTGTAATGCGTCGTGGAGTGTAGTTGGGCCAATGCTTTTTGGCATATTTATGCGCTTGAATGCCATTTAGCCAAAACGGGAAGATAATATGATCTTGATCGCTGGTCATTGCCCAACCTTGTTGGTGGTAGAGACCCCAAAGGACTCCACAGTACATCATGGTTTTTAAAATACTAATTTTGAAAAATAAATCTTTTGAAATAGGTTTATATTGCTTTAATTTAGACATCATATGCAGCGTGTTGTTGATGTTGCTCCTATTGTAGGAAATTCTTATGAAAAAGCTGTGTAAGCTTTGAACTTGATTGTAAGAATTTATGTAGTTAAAAGTTGAAGGGTGTAAAAAACGCCACCTTAGTGACGTTTTGTTATGCTTGCAAGGTGGCCATGTTCTGCCAATATTGCGCTTTGAGTGAGTCACGTTCTACGCGGAAGCCTTGATAATAAAGTTCAGCCAAAAATAACGCTGCTTTACCATGTCCAGCACGAGCTGCATCTTCCAATTCATGAACTGCATCGCTGAAGTTCATTTGAGATTGAATTGTGTTTACCGCATTTGCGTATACATGTTCGAGTTCATGTTGAGAGAATTGTTGAATCATATTTAACTCCTTATTCTAATTATGATCATTAAGGGCCCATTCTTTAGCCCTATTAACTAATTTAACTAAGTATTATTAAACTAATATTACAATTATCTTGAATTGTCAACTATTCACGTAAATATTTCTAATTTGCTATAGTTTACATGATTAAACAATGGACAATTGTTTTCGTGAGTAAAATACTATCATAAGAAGTTGTAGATAATAAGGAGAAGTAAATGACAAGAGTTTTAGACGGTTTAACTTTAGATTATCCTCCGACATTAGCGCAAATTGTGGAGTTGGCACATCTACATCGTCGCAATCTTGATGAAGCAATTTTTCATCAAGAAATTCATTTAGGGGATTTTGGTTTGGCACAGCGCAAACGTGTATATGATTTCACACGGGATTTAGATAAGGCACAGCGTTTAGAATTTTACAATGCATATAATGGCGAATTACTCAAAATCGCCGATGATGATGATTTACATCCTGCGCATGCAGAGGGTGGAATGAGTATTTTTGCAGTATTTATCGTTTTGGCGATTATTGCATTGATTCTTTATTTTGCGGTGATACGTACCATTATTCAGTAAATTGTTTAGCTAACTCACAGACTGAAACAGTGGACTGATGCAGTTTTAAGCGCTGTGACTTGAACTTCTTGAACGTCAGCCATACACTACTTTGAACCTGAGGTAGTGTATGACTATTGATTTAGAAAAAATTATTCAATTCAAATCTAAAATACAGCTAGAGCAAATTTATAATATCTTTGTTTCAGTCATGATCGTGGTGATTTTGGTATTGGCTGTGATTGCCTTATATCGTCCTATTTCTGTACAGCAATACCAAAACGTGTCACGACTTGCTTTGCAGCAAAGTTATCCTGAAACACAGGAAATGGCGATGCTGCTGAGACAGCAAGATCGCATCCGTGTGGGTGCTTATCTTAAATTGATGCATGCTTATCAGATGGAGTCTGTGCGGGCACATCAACTTCCGGCCTTGGCAGAGGAACAGCCTTAGTCGCAGGGATTATCTTGGTTGGAGCTGCTTGTACATTCTCCTCCAATATCTGCTGTACTTCATTTTTATCTAAGGTTTTACTGACCACAATCACCGTCATATTTTCAGGGTGCATGTAGGTACGAACCGCATTTTGTACATCAGCTACAGTTATTTTTTCCAATAATTTAGGGTACTGGGTCAAATAATCTGGGTCTTGTTGATAAAAGCCCAATAGACCAAGCTGTGCATTGATTGTTGCATTACTGCTGTAATTATTCGGAAAAGCACGCAGCATACCGGCTTTGGTTTCTTCCATTTGTTTTTGATCAATAGGCATTTTGACAAAATCATTAAAGGCTTTATGCGCAACACGAATACTATCTATCAGCTGATCTTGACGTGTTCCATAGCTAAAACTAAAGATACCGGGCGCTTGGCTAAAGCTAAATGCACTATAGGCACCATAAGTATAGCCACGTTTGACACGAAGCTCTTGCATGAGGACCGAGTTAAAACCACCACCGCCAAACATTCGATTGGCTACTTCTAAGGCTAATCGATCTTTGTTATCACGGGTCGTCCCTAAATGTCCAAATATGACGTTGGCTTGGGTGGAATTGTAGGGAAGATGGATAATATCAAACCCTTGTTTTTCTTCTGGTTGTGCAAGTGCCTTGGCTTTTTCGCCTTGCTTTAAGTTTCCAGAAATACGTTCTGCTAGGTTCTGAGCTTCTTTTTTGCTGAGTTTGCCTGTAATGGCAATATTCAAGTTTTGAGCAACTAAAAATTGATCACGAAACTTTTTTAAAATGTCTGGGGTGATTTTTTTGATACTGCCATTGGTTCCCGTAATCGGTTCTGCATAAGGGTGTGTGCCGTATACAGCCCGATAGAATCGAATATTCATTAAGCGACTAGGGCTTTCTTGGAGTTGCTTCTGACCAGCTTGGTTATTACTGAGAGCTAAGTTTAGACTGGAGGTTTTAAAAGTCGCATTTTTAATCACGTCCATCATCATACTTAAAGCAGGTTCTAATTTTTTAGGGTCTGATAATACGCGCAGCCGAACGACAAACATATCTCGATGTGCTTGTACGCTAAATTGAGCACCTGTTTGGTCAAAAACCGAGGCAATTTGCGTTGCATTGTATTTTTCTGTGCCTTCATCGATTAAACGTGCAGCCATGTTGGCAACACCATACAAGCCTTTTCCGACTTCTTCATCACGAGCAGAACCTGCATTAAAGGTCAGTTGAATATCCACCATGGGTAGATCTTGTGATTCAACAAACAGGCTATTCACACCATTTCGGTTTTTCAGCACTTGAACGAGTGGAGCACGGTAGTCTTTATCAATCTGTAAATTCTTTAAACTTTGCAGCATGGGGATAGATTGTAATTGGCTCGGATTATCGTTGAGGTCAGGAACATTTTCCGTATAAGTTTCTGCATGGAGGATTGAGCCAAACGCAGTGAGTAAGCTTAGGGATAAAATTTTCGTAATAGTCATCACTAATCCTTACAAGACGCTTTCTGTGTTGTGGGTTGAGCTGGTCTGTTGCTCTGGAATAACAACTTCTGTTTTTGCAGGTTTTGTAGTTTGATCTGCTTTATTTGCAGCTGTAGGGGTCTCCGTTTGTTCCGGAAGTAAATACATGGTGCTTAAATTTTCTCGGACAAAATACGCATTGGCGACACGTTGAATATCCTGTGCGCTGACGTTTTCATATAATTTTGGTAATTCGTCCATTAGCCTGAAACTGAGCCCATTGACTTCTAAGTTACCGATAGTCTTGGCTTGGCTGCTGATGTCATCTTGGTTATAGACTAAATTGGAGACAAAACGTGTGGTGATACGTTCAACTTCAGGTGTTTTGACTAATTCTGTTTTTAAAGTGTCGATTTCATCTTGTATCGCCTTTTGAGCTTGTTCCATTTTGATTCCATCGGCAGGGAGTGCTGAAATGGTAAACAAGCTGTCTCCACGATTGTATGGATCATAAGAAACACTTACAGCGGTGAGTAATTTTCTATCGCGTACCAGTTTGTCTTGTAGGCGCGATGAAATACCACTATCTAAAATGTTGCGAATAATATTGAGAGCATATGCATCTTGTGGGTTTTTTGCAGTAGCCAGTGAGCGTACATTCCACGCCATATACAAATTAGGCACTTGTACGGGTAAATTTAGTTCCATATGACGATAGCCCACACGTTCGAATTCCATCACATCGTTACGATCAGGTGTTTTGCGTGATGGAATATCACCAAAGTATTTTTGAACTTGACGAATGGCTGCTTCGGCATCGACATCACCGACAATCACCAAAATGGCGTTGTTCGGTGTATACCAATCTTTATACCATTGCTTTAAATCTGCCAATTTGATGTTTTGCAGATTTTTCATATGCCCAATGACGGGTTGGCGATAATGACTGGTTGGATAAGAAATCCATTTGAAACGTTCATAAGCCAAAGAACGAGGGTTATCATCTGTACGCTGTCGGCGTTCTTCCATAACCACTTTAATTTCAGGGTCGAAATCTTGTTGTTGTAATCGTAAATTACTCATACGATCCGCTTCGAGCTCCAGCGCCATAGGAAAATAGGCTTTTGGATACAACTGATAATAATTGGTGTAATTGGTAAAGGTTGCAGCGTTGATGCTGCCGCCATAGATACGGCTGAGACGTGTAAATTCATCATTAGGAACTTTGGTGGTTCCTTTAAACATCATATGTTCGAGCGCGTGGGAGATCCCTAATAGATTGCCCGACTCATCACTACTGCCAACACGATACCAAATATGGGTCATTACCATCGGCGCACGGTGGTCTTCACGGATAATGACCTTTAAGCCATTTTTAAGTGTGGTTTCAAAGGTGCTACGTGTTAATTGGGTACGTGTGTCTGCATGTAGATGAGTTGCAGACCAAAGGCAACTGCTGATGACACAGATAGGAAGCGCAGAGCGAAATAAAGTTTTAAAAAAATAAGGAGAAAATCTGTTTTTATGGGACACAAAGGAATCCATTAAAATGCATTTTATAGCTATCTAGTTTTCCTAAAGTTAATTTTGATTGCAAGTTCAACATGTTGTTTTTTAGTGTGCTTCGCTCTGACAGGCGTGTAGCGACTCAATTTAAGATAACTTATGATAGAATCGGTTTTTTTAACGCAGTGCTTTTCAAGGATTCGGCATGCAACAGCAATCTCATGGGCAGAATAAATTTTTGATTGATGCTGATATCGGTGATGACGATGTCACGCTACCGAGTTTACCTGCGGTAAATGTGCCGATTATCGAGACACCGAAAGTACAGCAAGACGTTGCTGCACCATTACAAGAAACAGAGTCAGAAACTGAAGACTCGAAGGCGAAAGGCGGCTTCTTTAGTCGAATGAAAGAAGGTCTAGCAAAGTCACGTAAGAACTTGGCAGACGGCATGGTGAATATCCTGATCGGTGGGAAGGAAATTGACGATGAGCTTTTAGAGGAAGTTGAAGAGCAACTTTTGGTTGCTGATATTGGTGTCGATGCAACCAAAACGATTATTGCGAACTTAACTGAACGTACTGAACGTGGCGATTTAATCTATTCACATTCTTTATATAAAGCGCTTCAAGAAGAACTTGTGGCATTACTTGCACCACGTGTTAAACCGCTACATATCGACAGCAATAAAAATCCGTATGTAATTTTGGTTGTTGGTGTAAATGGTGTGGGTAAAACCACCACGATTGGTAAATTAGCGAAACGCTTACAAGGTGAAGGTAAAAAAGTAATGTTGGCTGCTGGTGATACATTCCGTGCAGCAGCCACAGAACAATTACAAATTTGGGGCGAACGCAATAATATTGCCGTTGTAGCTCAAGGTCATGGTGCAGATTCTGCATCTGTTATTTTTGATGCATTTGAAAGTGCTCGTGCAAAAGGCGTAGATGTGCTGATTGCAGACACTGCAGGTCGTTTACACAACAAAGGACACCTCATGCAAGAGTTGTCTAAAGTAAAACGTGTAATGCAAAAAATTGATGCTACAGCTCCGCATGAAGTGATGTTAGTGGTAGATGCAGGCACAGGTCAAAATGCCATTAACCAAGTTGAAATGTTTGATGAGGCAGTAGGGCTTACAGGTCTAACTATTACTAAGCTTGATGGTACAGCAAAAGGTGGTGTGTTATTTAATATTGCAAGCCGTACCCATGTACCAATTCGTTTTATTGGTGTAGGTGAGAAAATTGATGACTTACGTCCATTCTCAGCAAAATCATTTGTCGCAGCATTATTTGAAACTGATAAATAAAATGCGTTAAATGTCACATAAACTCCGCAAAATGCGGAGTTTTTTGTTTTAGAGTTTATTGATTGATTTAAAAAGCAACATGTGAATAAATCATAATCAAAATTCAGCCTAATAAACCCTTAGAATAAGTAAGGAATTGTTGTTTATATATAAAAATTGCTTTGGGGTGTTTAGGGTGGCGTTACTCGATAAAATTGGTCATGTATTGACTGCGGATATCACTAAAGATTTTAAATTAAAAAAGAAAAATACTGACCAAGAAGTAGAAGCGTCATTTGTCGACCAACTAAAGAAACGTCGCAGTATTTACGAGCTTGGAAAGAAGGTACATTATAGTCAGGCTTATTTGGCTGAACTGATTCAAGAGTCTGTAAGAAGTTGTCCATCTGCATATAATTCGCAAAGTACACGTATTGTGGTTTTATTTGGTGAATCTCATCAAAAATTTTGGGACATAGTAAAAGACGTACAACGCAAGAATGTTGCGAGTTATATTTTTGAGGGCGTGGCGCTCAAAATAGATCAATGTGCAGCTGGCCTAGGAACTGTGCTTTTCTATGAAGATCAAGCTGTGATTCAACAATTACAAAAGAAAGTGCCATTAAGTGCAGAAGATTTTCCAGTGTGGTCGGAGCAAACGTCTGGCATGGCCCAATTCGCAGTATGGACTTCGATCGCAGATGCAGGTCTAGGCGCATGTTTACAGCACTATAATCCACACATTGATTATGCTGTTGCCGAACACTTTGATATTTCACAACAATGGCTGCTACGTGCGCAGTTGGTCTTTGGTTCAATTGAAGGCCAAGCGCCTGAACGCTTAGAACTAGAAGATCAAGATCAGTTTAGAATTTATGAGTAATTTCTATGTTCTGTATGTTGCTTTGATTTCTGCCGTACTAAAGACAGTGAAACCAAAATCTGAATGTAAGTGGGTTGTAGGTATTTAGATGCTTGCAACTGATTGTTCTAGAAATAAGACACAATGTTGTAAATATAGTCATACAACTGTTAAAAACTTCACCTATTATAAATCTCAACTTAGTAAGCTAATTGAAAATAAAAAGAGGTCTTGTAATGTCATTCTTGAATCAAATCGAACAACGTCGCACAATCTATTCTATTGGTAATAACGTTACTTTATCGCAAGATGAAATTGAGCAAACCATTAAAGATGCTGTACGTTTAAGTCCTTCATCATTTAACTCTCAAACGTCTCGTGTCGTTATTCTGTTTGGTGATGCACATCAAAAATTCTGGAATATCGTACGTGAAACTTTACGTAAAATTGTACCTGCAGATGCATTTGAAGGAACTAATGGCAAGATTAATAGTTTTGCAGCAGGTTTTGGTACAGCATTATTTTATGAAGATCAGGCTGTAGTAAAAGCTCTCCAAGAACAATTTGCACTTTATGCAGATAATTTCCCAGTATGGTCTGAACACTCAACGGCGATTGCTCAATTTGCTACTTGGACTGCTTTGGCTGAAAAAAATATCGGTGCGTCATTACAACATTACAATCCAATTGTTGATGCTGAAACAGCTGCGGCATTTGATGTGCCAGATCAATGGAAACTACGTGCACAACTTGTTTTCGGTTCGATTGAAGCACCTGCAGGTGAAAAAACCTTTATTGCAGATGAAGAACGATTCAAAACATTCAAGTAATGATGGTGTGATGAATTAAAAAGGATGCTTTGAGCATCCTTTTTTTATATGCAAAATTCTTTAATGAATATCAAAATAATGTCTTGAAACAAAATATACAGTGATTGTTAGATGTCATAAGATTGTCACATATGCATTGCATAGTGCATTCGAAACTAAATAATTGATAAAGAGTGATAATGATGACTTTAAGATTAACTGTTGCTGCTGCAGCGCTGATGTTAAGTAGTGCCGGATTTGCAGCTGTAACTTTGACTGTTCCGGAAGAAATTAAAATAGTTGCAGTTAATGATCAAGAAGTTACTGGTGGTTTATTTCGATCTACGGAGAAGTATAAGCTAGATGCAGGTGAAAACCTATTAACGGTACGTTATAGTGAATTTTTTCAACATGCTGATAATTCTCACGATATTTTAAAGTCAGGTGTTGCCGCCATTCGTACTCCAGCTCTGATTGATGGGCAAGAGTATCGTTTGGGTCTAGTCAATGCACCAAAAGATTTTGATGCTGCGCAAAAATATAAAGACCAACCGATATTTGGTTTGTATGACAGATCTAATCAATTACTTGTGCAGCAAGCTGGGGCGAAGAAAGAACAAAAATCGATTTTCTCCAATGGTGTTTTGGGTAATGCCGTAGATTTTGCGAAGAAAGAAGCTGTGCCAGAAAATCAACCGTCACCTGTTTATGCACAATCCTTAAATGTAAAACCAACAAACGTGGCAGCTCCTGTGGTCGCTCCAAAAAATATAGCTGTTCATCAAAATGGGGCAGATCAACAATTAATTCAGCTTTGGCAGAAGGCTAGTAAAGCTGAACGACAAAAATTTATGAGTTGGTTGGCTGAGCAAGCAAACTAAAGTCACTTTTGTAACTTCATTAGTTTTCTTAAAATCCGTGATATTCGAAAAGTCCGTTGAATTACGGGCTTTTTAGATTGAAGAATATAAAAATCACCAAGAATTATAAAATTCGTCTTTCATAAAGCAAAATATAAGGATATATTGATCTTTAAATAAGCAATAAATTGCTTATAGTTTAAAAAATATACACTCAGGCGCAATATCATAGAAATTTCTGTGATAGGGGCTTGTGTTTGTTTTGAAACTCTATAGAATACGCTGCATACCAACGCAGACAGTGATAAACATAAGGTTTTGAGTTGTTTGATGTTGTTCTCTTATTTGCTGACGAAGCATTAAGAAGATCATTAAGAGATTATGAAGAACAACTTGTGTGGATTTTTACTGATTGATCGATCGAAATTATTTTCATTGATTAATGGTAGAAATTACTCGAAGTTTATTTGAGCAAATTTTTGTCAGTAATTGATGAGCCAAGATTGGTACACTATATGTACTATTGATTTTAAACTGAAGAGTTTGATCATGGCTCAGATTGAACGCTGGCGGCAGGCTTAACACATGCAAGTCGAGCGGGAATAGGTAGCTTGCTACCGATTTCTAGCGGCGGACGGGTGAGTAATGCTTAGGAATCT